>RPQV01000133.1 GCA_003818595.1 Calditrichota bacterium | reverse complement strand
ACCATGTAAAACCTGCCTTCAGACGATGCTTCAATTCATAACTTGGCCGAACTGCCATCAATTGTTGAGCAAAAGACCCTGTAGTCGTAGCTGTTTCGGTCTGCTGTACCACCAAGGCGCGCGCTGTCTGCCCTACCGTCGCCTCTATCAGAAAATTGCCCAGCATGAATCGTCCGGCCAGTCCGCGAACGCGTTTGCCCCAGAGAATCAGGTCGTTATAACGCGGGTAAACGTCCCCCGCTTGGGCTTTGAACCGGGGATGGCCGACAGACAGATAAAAACGATGGCGTGGCTGGGACATATGGTTTTCCAATGAGGTTAAAAAAACACGGCTTTCAACATCCCATTTCCCATACTCGGCATTCAATTCCCCTCCCCCCATGACAAAATCTTGAGAAGAGCGAGACACAGCCTCACGTCGACCTTCAATGAAGGCTTCTCCCTTCCAGCTGAACTGAGGTCGTTTTTCCTTTTCTTCAGCACCGACATAAAAATGGATGGCAGATGATGGTGATGCCGCACCCAGGGAATCGACGGTCATTATTCTAAACGTATGAGCACCGACAGACAAGTTTTCGGCAGCAAAAGTGACGACATATTCACTGATAATAGCCTTGGAAGAGACGTTCGCGTCATCGAGCCAGATTACCACTGATGCGGGTTTTGTTTTGTCCCCATCTCCGAGCAGAGCGGCAGCAAATAAAACCGGCCCGGAAGCGAAGCGCTGCTCCTGCTGCGGCGATAAAATCAAACAAGACGAAGCCTGCGGTTGATGTTCACCTGTCGAATTCCGCGATTCGGAATCGTGCGTTTGTTGAGCCATTGAGGGCACGGCCTGCATCAATTGCAGAAAGAAAACAAGTTGAAACAGTACTTTTATGCGTTCCAACGACAGGCTTATTTTCCCTCCTCATAACGCAGCTTGAACGTTTTTAGTTTGCCTTGATCATCCATAAACTCGATTTCCAGAGATTGAGAGGTGTCATCGTCTTCAGCCCATCGGTTCACCGTTACGGCATCAGAGATCGTCGGCGCTTCATCGCGTTTAATTTCTCCCATTTTGCCCTCGGTCACTGATACTTTTCCCTGATAGTTATACAATTCCACTTCTCCTTCAATGCCGAAAATCGTGGTGCGGCCTAAATCAGCGACATAGGCATAAAATTCAGTGCCTCGAACTGCCGCTACACCGGACGGCGTCACCATGCGAAAACCACTTCCCCGCGGGAAAATCTTTATCCACACTTGACCGACCGTGATCAACAGTCGTTTGGTGATTCCCTCTTTGCGGCGTTCACCCTCCAGTTGAAATTGAGAAGAGGAACGTATTTTGATCATACTTTTATCGTCGGTAAAAACGATAGCCACCAACGCCTCTTCTCCGGTACGTAGAAAATCACCGCTGTTCAGACGTTGTCCGACTTTTACCGGACGCCATTTGTCTTCAACAGACTTGATTTCCACGCTGCCCACCACTTTGATCACCAAGGCAATCTCTCGATTATCCTGCGCTGCAGCTGATACGCCCAAAAACGAGAATAGGCGAATCAGGAACATAAAACAAATCATTTTTTTCATGACCGTCCCCCCTATTCCACAGCCCATTCAATGGGGCGATAGGTTCCATTATAGAGTTTGGCGATGATGTTCAGGATCTCTTCTTCATCCAATGTAACGCCGTTCAGCCTGACGTTTTCATTGGGAATCAAAGCGTTCAATTCGCCGTCGGGTTGGAGCAGACGGCCATCCAGATATTGTACCCATTCAAGGAGTTGCTGTTGCAGAGGAGTCAGTGTCGTTTGACCTGTTCCCGGGTTTAATTGAAATCTCCAGATTTCACTGGGAAATTCACGAGGAGATCCCGAAGATTCGACCAAGCCAATGACTTGCCAATAGTAGACTTGGCCTTCCTCCAACGGGTGGACGCCGGAAACCGGATATTGATAGAGCGTCGTCGGCAGGATTTCAGCATCACCGATGATGCCGATATCAACTCGACGCTGAATATAAAATCGTCGATCAAAGACAACTTTTTGCCGGAGAATCTCTTCTGGACTCATGACATCACCGCTATCTTGGAGATATTCCGCGATAACCAGTCGAAAGGTCGACATATCCGATTCCCAGCGGAATAACGGGTAATGAGTATATACGCTTTCCAACCTTGAAGAAGCAGCATTATTTCCCGGGGCCAACAGTTCGATTGAACTTGGATTGGTGATGTCAATGCGGATCAGGGTGTTGCTCAGGCTTGAACCTTCCCGTTGAACTTCAAAAAGGAAATAATAAATATCAGCCGGAAGACGATTGGATGCGAGCAGTTCCTGAATGAGCTCTTGCCCGCGATTTTCGATATAATACTCTTCCAAGGAAAACCGTTGCCCTTGGCTGAATAAATTGAGATTGGTCACTCGAGTCACTTCGTTTGGACTCATCGTAAATGGGTTGGTTTCTCCAAAGGCCAAATCGCCTTGGAATTCTGCGCGAATGTTCAAGCGAAGGGTGCAGCTTTGAGGCAGAGCGGTATTATTGGAAATCATCACCTGAAAGCATTCTGCGGCGCCGCTGCTTCTCCCGGTAAAATTCAAGTCATTCAGCATGAAAATTTTGATATCAGGGGTTAACAGCATGGAGGTGATCTCAACCTCCTGCGCAAAAAGCGAGGCAGCGATTGCCCAGCCAATGAAAAGAGAGATTTTTATCATGAGCAGCCTCCAAATGATATGAATGCAGCGCCATTTTAAAATCAAATATAATGCCACATTTAGGACAATAATTCAGTGAAATAGAGGGCTTTGGACGCTTGATCAATCACTACACTGTTCGCCCATGTTTTTCTGTTTCAATCCCATACATTTTTCAACGCACCACTTTTAACGAAGCAATAAACCATCCTATTCCCCGGTGAAAATTCATTTCCTTTTTCGTTTATTTTTATGCAAATTCATAAAAAAGAATGAGGAGGTCGAATGCAGGATTTCGAAAAATTAGGCGCCTTTTATCTGGGCAAGATGGTGGAACCGAAGAACAAATCCGTCACTGAACAACCCCTGCTTTATAACTCAAAAGACCTGACCACACACGCCGTCTGCATTGGTATGACGGGCAGCGGGAAGACGGGTTTGTGCATTTCGTTGCTGGAGGAAGCGGGAATCGACAATATCCCGGCGATCATCATCGATCCCAAAGGCGATATGACCAATTTGCTGCTCACCTTTCCGGACTTGGCGCCCCAGTCATTTTTACCCTGGGTTAATGAAACCGAAGCGAACAACAAGGGGATGTCGCCAAACGAATACGCTAAAAAATTGGCTGACCAATGGAAAGAGGGATTGCAGCAGTGGGGACAAACCGGCGAACGGATCGCGATGCTGCGCAACAAAGTGGACATGAACATCTATACTCCCGGCAGCTCAGCCGGATTGCCGGTATCGATCCTGAAATCCTTCAGCGCGCCATCGCAACAAATATTGGATGACGAAGACAGTCTCAATGAACGGGTGGCCTCAACAACAAGCAGCCTATTGGGTTTGTTGGGCATCGACGCCGATCCGGTTAAAAGTCGCGAGCATATTTTGTTGTCAACCATTTTCCATTATTTTTGGCGCCACAATAAAGACATCGATCTGGCACAATTAATTACTGCGGTACAGACGCCGCCGGTTCAGAAAATCGGCGTCTTTGATGTGGAAACATTTTATCCCGCCAAAGAACGATTTGAGTTGGCCATGGCGCTGAACAACTTTCTCGCCGCACCCGGATTTGCCGCCTGGCTGGATGGGGCGCCGCTTTCTCCGGATTCACTCCTTTTTTCAGGCAGCGGCAAACCCTCTTTATCGATTTTTTATATTGCCCATCTTTCAGACCCGGAACGGATGTTTTTCGTCTCCCTGCTGCTCAACCAGATCGTCAGCTGGATGCGCAGTCAGCCCGGTACCCCCAGTCTGCGCATGATCCTCTATTTTGACGAGCTTTTCGGATATCTCCCTCCTGTCGGAGAACCGGCTTCAAAAAAGCCGTTGCTGACTCTGCTGAAACAGGGACGCGCCTTTGGTGTGGGCACGGTATTGGCGACACAGAACCCGGTGGATTTGGATTATAAAGCTCTGGCCAATACCGGGACCTGGTTCATCGGCCGACTGCAGACAGAACGGGATCGAGACCGCATTCTCGACGGTCTCGCCTCACTGGCTGCCGGGGCGGATGCACTCAGCCGATCGGAACTCTCTCAGATCATCACCGGATTGGAAAAACGGCAATTTTTAATGCACAATATCAACGAAAAAGGTCCGATCATATTTAATACGCGTTGGGCGCTATCCTATTTATATGGTCCGCTGACGCGGGAACAGATTAAAGTATTGACTGGACCCAAGACCTCCTCATCCTCGACGCCAAGTCGATCACAAAAACAAACCTCAGCAGCGACAGACGCGATGGAGCAGATGCCGCACCTGCCGCCTGATATTCGCCCTCTATTTCTCCCACTGCGCTCTGCGGCAGACCCGCAATCGAAAATTGTCTATCATCCTTTTCTGTGGGGAAGCGCCAAACTGACCTATATCGACAAGAGCCTGAATATTGACCTACCTCGCAAGGTCAAAATCATCACTTCCATCATCGATGCCGCCATTCCGGTTGAATGGAACAGCGGATCAGCCGTTGATTGCGATGAAAACGATCTTTGCGATCGCGCCGAAGAACCGGTCTTATTTGCATCTCTTCCCAGAGCCGCGAGTATGGTCAAAAATTATTCCGACTGGAAAAATACCTTTAAAGAATATCTGATCAGCGAGCACAAGCTGACGCTGTTCAGATGTACCGACTTGGAGGAAGTTTCTTTGCCGGATGAAAGCGAACGTGACTTTCGCATCCGTTTGTCGCAAAAAGGGAGAGAACAACGCGATGACAGAGCCGAAAAACTGCAGGCTGAATTTGAGAAAAAGATCATGGCGTTGCAGATGAAACAGGATCGGGTCGAGGATCGACTGGAGAGAGAAAAACAACAGGCGCGACAACAGACCTTCAACACCGCCATTTCGGTTGGCGCTACTGTACTCGGCGCATTTTTGGGTCGAAAGATCATCAGTCGATCCAGCGTCAGTAAAGCCAGTTCGGCGGTTCGTCAAGCCGGCCGCACCATGAAAGAAAGCGGAGATGTTCGACGTGTGGAAGACGAAACGCGAACGCTGCAGGCCCAAATTGAGGAGCTTGAGGCGGAACTGCAGGACAAATTGAATGCACTACCGGGAAGTCAAGGGGGAAATGATCTTGAATTGACGACATTGAGCGTCTCCCCCAATAAGAGTCTCATCGTTATTCAATTGCTGAACTTTGTATGGGCGCCGATGATTCAAGATGATCAGGGACGATCAGCACCGGCTTTTTAGATGAAATGGATCAGGGGCGTAAAATATTGTTATTACTGCCCCTGATGGCAAGAATCCATTACGATCGTGATTTGAGAAGGTCGCGTATCTCTGTCAGCAGAACTTCCTGCCTGGGTGGTGCGGGCGGTTCGGCGGGTGCTGCTTCCTGTTTGCGTTTCAGGCGATTCATCCCTCGAATCACCATAAAGATCGCCAAGGCGACGATGAGAAAATTGATGACCGTGTTGAAAAACAATCCATAATTCAATGTCACTGCGCCTGCCTGTTGCGCTGCCGCCAGAGTGGGATTAGCGCCTGCCGGAGCTCCTTCTTTCAAAACCAAAAACAAGTTGCTGAAATCCACCTTGCCAAGCAAAAGCCCGATCGGCGGCATGATGACATCCTTGACCAGCGAAGTGATAATAGTTCCAAACGCTGCTCCAATGACGATACCAACAGCCATATCCAGCACATTGCCTCGCATGGCGAATTCCTTGAACTCTTTCAGCATTACATCCTCCGTTTGTTTGTTCTTTCCGCGATGTCTTATGATATGGGATTTTTATCGTTTCTTCAGCAGGCTCCCAAGCAGGGATCCCAATGCACCGCCGGACCTGCCGCCGCCGGCGCCTTTCAGCAAAAAGCCGGCGACATCATCCAAAATGCTGCCGTCTCCATCCTGATCCAACATAGAGGCGATTCCGGAGAGGCCGGCGCCCTGATTTTTTTTCTGCGACAAAAAGCCGAGAACCAGCGGCGACATCATGGTGATCATCTGCGCCACTTGATTGGGTTTGATTTTAAACTGCTTCGACAACATATTTGCTGCCTGCGGCCCAGCGGTGCCCAATAAACCTCCGAGGCTTGCGTCGGGTGCTTGTTTGGCTTTTCCCGCCAGTAATCCGGCGATATCTCCTAAAGAGTCGGGGTTGCCGTATTTGTTGAGGATGTGATCCACGCGCGCTTCGCCGCCGAAATCATCTTTTTGCTTTTTCAAGCCGGTGATGATCATCGGCACCAATTGCGGCAGAATAGCTTGAACGGCAGACGGCGAAACCTTGAGGTTGGACGCCATCTGACCGACGACTTGAGGCCCCATTGACTCCATGAATTCCTGAACAAAACTGCTCATGATTTTCTCCTGATCGTGAATTTTTACGGCAAGCAAAATGATTTTAATTTGATCGAAACCGTCATTCTTATAATTTTGGAATTCGAATGACCTGGCCTGGATAAATGAGATTGGCATCCTTGATGACCTCACGATTGGCTTCAAAGATGACCGGGTATTTCATGGCATTTCCGTAATAGTTCTTGGCAATTTTCGACAGAGTGTCCCCGGATTTAATGGTATAAAACTCGGTTTCTTCCTTTTCCGCCGGCGGCGGGCAAAGTAAAAGATCGTCGTTTACTTTCTCGACTCCCTTCACATTGCCGGCGATCAGCACCGCCTTTTCCTTTGTCGCGAACGTGTCGCACTGGCCGGCCAAGGTTATCAGACCATCAGAAAATTGCACCGTCAGATTTCTGATGGCGGCGCCCAGATCCTTCTCCAACTGCTCCTTGACCTTTTCGGCCTCATGGCCTCCTTTAAAAATATTCGCCCCGACATTTTTGATAAAGCTGAAAATACCCATGGTTCTCCTCCAATAAGTAAGTTTTATAATGAATTATAGTCTACATCCAATTCAATTGGTTGTATGACAGGGTAAATGATCGTGTCACAGCACAGAGCATTAGTATTCATTGGAAAATATACTCAAACTAAACGCAAAAAACAGCACCTTTATACGATTTATTCCGCGGCGGACGGAATTCCGGCGCCAATGATCTGATATTATATTGTGATTGAATCAAAAAAATCATGGGAACTGAAATAATTTAACAATTCATACTGTTTCCAAGTAGAGCCTTAAAAATACAAATCGATAATTTCGCTCGAACTATTTTAAAACAGGGTCATCAATTACTGAAACATCGAAAGGAAAAAAGAATGGCTAAATTTGAAATGACAAAAACCAGTAATGGAATGTTCAAATTTAATCTCAAGGCTTCGAATGGACAGGTCATATTGACCAGCGAAACCTACAAGGATAAAACCGGCGCCAAGAACGGCATCGACTCGGTGAAAAAGAATGCTGTCGATGATGCCCGTTTTGAACGGAAAACCGCCAAGAATGGCCAATCTTATTTCGTTCTGAAAGCCTCCAATGGACAGGTGATCGGCCAGAGCGAAATGTATGCCTCAACTTCCGGCATGGAAAATGGAATCGCATCCGTCAAGAAAAATGCCGTCGAGGCCGATGTCGTCGATTTGACCGCTTGAGACACACCCGTCGCTCGAATGCACCTACAAAAAGCGCCCCACCGGCGCTTTTTCTTTTAAATCTCGACCTCAATTTCCCTGGAAAAGCTGTTCATCATCTGATCTGGCGAAATGATGTACAGGCTTGATCCTCGTATAATTCATCACTCAAGATCAATAATTGCCTATAAAACACCAGGCATCTGTCCGCGAAAGATCAAACGCAAGGCGTCGAGTCGTAATCGGGCGGATTGAAACGCCGCAGAAAGCGACTGCATATCCCGTTCGCACGAGGCAATCTCCTCCCGGCGTATATTTCTATTCACGCGGCTCAAAGCGACGAGACGATTCAATTCCCCGCCCAAAGAGCGATTCATCCGTGTCAATGATTTTTCAATGATTTGCGGAATCTGTCGCTCTGCGAGTTCAGAACAGCAGGCATACATGTGTGGGAAAACATT
>RPQV01000132.1 GCA_003818595.1 Calditrichota bacterium | reverse complement strand
CAAATCCTGAATTTTATTTTTTTGGCAAGGTGATGACAAATTCGGTGAATTGTCCCTCGATCGTATCAACCACCAGTTCTCCTTTATGCATCTTGGCGATGATATCATAGCTCAGCGACAATCCCAGTCCTGTTCCTTCACCCGTAGGTTTCGTGGTGAAAAACGGCTCGAAAATTTTCTCCACTATTTTTTTCGGAATCCCAGTCCCGTTATCGCGAAATCGCATCTCGACCTTTTCTCCCAGGTCTTTGGTGGTGACGGTCACGGTCGGGACATATTCAGATCCCTCCTTTTTCTTCCTTTCGGCGGTGGCATAAACTGAATTATTGATGATGTTGAGCACTGCCTGGCTGAGAGACGGCGCATTGATATGGACTTGGCCGACACCTTCATCATAATGACGTTCAATCTTGAGATTGAACAAGGGATCCTTGGCCCGCATGCTTTCCATCGCAAAGGTCACATACTGCTCGAGGAAACTGTTCAAATCAGTCATTTGAAATTCACCGCGGTTGCCGCGGGAATGCTGCAGCATGCTGTGCACAATTCGATCAGCACGTTTGCCATGTTCGGAAATTTTGCTGAGATTCGATTTGATGCTGGACAGGATTTCCTGTACAACTTCTGAGGCGCCATCATCCTTTTTCTCATTCTTCTGTGCCAACTCGGCATCCAGGTCTTCGACCAGCGCGGCGGATAATTCAGCAAAATTGTTGACAAAATTCAGCGGATTCTTGATTTCATGGGCAATGCCTGAAGTGAGCGCTCCCAGGGAAGCCAGCTTTTCCCGCACCACCAATTGATCCTGCGTCTCTTTCAACTTGATGAGCGTCTGCTCAAGCGCAATATTTTTTTCCTTCAATTCTGCCGTACGAAGGTTCACCTTTTCTTCCAGATTTCGACTGTACTCTTCGAGCTCTTTATTTTGATTTTCGATTTTTTCAAAGTTTTCTTTTAAAGATTTCCCCATATTCACCAGAGATTTCCCCAGAATGCCGATCTCATCCTTTGCCTTGTATTCCACGTGAACGTCAAACTGACCGGAAGAAATCTCCTCTGCTGCACGGCTCATTTTGAGGATCGGCTTGCTGATTTGGCGCGAAAATACGGAAACGCCGACAATCGCAATGCTCAACCCGAGCAAAACCCATAACGTGAGCGTATTGAGCATTTTAGCAACAGCCGCATAAGCCTGCTCTTCATTCACTTCAGCAATGATTGCCCAGCTTAAATTCAATGGAAACGCGTAACAGCCGACCACTTTTTCACCTGTTGGCCTGCTATAATTAGTCACCCCCTGAGCGCGCGAACCGGTGCGCAACAATGCGGTGGCATCCTGCACCACCTTGAGAGATGTCAAATCATGGTGTTCAACATCAAAAATTTCCTGGCCTCGATCATCGATCAACATGATGCGGCCATTTTTCGACAGCGGCTGGCTCTGCACCCTTTCCCTCATGGGATTCATATCAATCTGAGCGCACAGCAGAGCTGAAGGAGCACCGGCGATGGTGACCGGTATCTGCATGGTCACCAGCCAAACATCCAAGGATTGAATGTAGCGCGGAGAGCCAATGGTCAAGGCGCTGTTCTTCAGGAGAACAATCTCTTCGGTCGAAGGACTGAGTATCGAGGCGACATCGAGCGATTCCGACCGCAACCTCAAAACAAACGATTCTTTTTGGGTTTCAATCGCCGTCACCAATTCGCCGGGTTCAACCTCAAACAGCAACGCGAGCGCAACAATATCTTCAATGTTTTTGATTCCCGTGGAAAGAAAGGCCGCCTTTTCTTCTGCTCCTAACTCCTCACTTTCCAAGCCGCTGCGGATGAGAAGCAAAGGCGCCAACCAACGATTGGAATAGAAACTGTTGATCTCCTGCGCCAATTGACCGGCTGTGGACATCAGTTCGTAATTGGTGCTGCTTTTGAGTTCATCTTTGGTGCTGCCGATCATGTTATAACCGGATATCGCAATGGGAATGATTGCGATGATCACTGCAAAAAAGATCAATTTATTACGCCAACTCAACTTGACCATTTTTTAATTTCCTGTCATCATTTCTGCGTGCAATTAAAAGCTGTTTCGCATTATCTCTCGCAGAGTCGCCAACATGCAACGGATTAATGTCTTCAAAATTTGGCGATTCGGCTTGTCGCAAGTTTTTCAGATCATTATTATAATCATGTCTGTGTTAAAACAGAGTGCCGACCCTCCCACATTTTGAGGCAGACTGGTGGATAATACAAAAACTGAACAAGGATGTCAAGAGAATTCACCAATCCTTCTCTACATCCCGACACCCACATGAAATCCCCAAAACGCCTGTCGACCTTCCGCCGTCGACAACGGCAGATAATACCCAACACTTCCATTCAGCAGCGCGGCGAAACTGCAGCGAACCTCAGCACCGGCATACGTCTGTCTCGTTTCAGCTATCAGCGGATGCCACCAGGTCCGCAGAAGCACGCCGCGAACTTCAGTCATAATACCCACTTCCTTGAAGAGGGTAAATATGCCCTGGTAACCCAAGCCCAACCGCATACCGCTGATGCCGGGACTCAATGCGATAATCGCACTGTGATGATCTTTCCGTTGATTTCGGTTTTTTGTATCAAATTGATGAAAGAATCGCGAAGTGAAGGACCATCGGTCAGGTGTGCCCCATTCGATAGAAGACAAGGTCACAATAACATCGTGTTCATTAAATCGCGTGACCAGCAAATTGCCGCTTGGCTTGTGGGAAAAGCCCACTTTTATGGGCGACAGTTCCTGACTCTGTGCTGATGTCATCCAACCTGAAAAGACCAGGATAAAAAGAACCCTGCACAAAACGCATAATCGGCTCATGCAACATCCTTTCCATATGAATCGAGATTGCACTGAACAGGCTGAATCAATTTGACGCAGACGTGTCCACCGGCCTGTTCTGCTTCCGGTTTCGGGCAACCATCGCGCCGACGATGCCCACGACAAAAGCTGGTGGACACAGAAGAAGGGCTAACATAAAAAAGAAAACGCCGAGGAATTCGAACAGACCTTTAAAAAATGGCGTAGCCTCGATTGTTCCGGCGACGGCTTCGAACACATTATGAAGGAGAGCGGTGATGACAAATCCCAAAAAAGAGGCCAGGATAAGATAGCGATAAGGTTTGGCGCTTTTCCATGGATGAACAAAAGCCAGAATAAATAAAAACGCCGACAGATAGGCCAGGACGATGCCGGGCGGATTGTCGCTGATACCGACAATCGCAGCAGCGATGGCGGACAAGCTGCACAAGACCAGAAGGATCAGCGTTCGTTTCCTGTTGCCGAGTGTCGAAAGGGCTTGCAGCATAATTGCCTCCTCATGCTTTATGTTTCGCATGACTTCAGGGACATACAACTATTGGTGGGAAGATTGAAGTTTTAAGTATTTTACTGAATTTTGCTGACAAGTGCAAGGAAATAGAGGGTACAGAGTATCCCCCAAATTCTAGAGAATCAAATCTTACAAGATATCAGTAACGTCCGGATAGGTTTTTGCACGCAAGTAATTGCGTAGGCTCTTTCTGCGAGATTTCATATATATTTTCTTAATAGCGGCAGTAGTCTGACAACTCTCTCATTTCGACAGGTTTGTCGAGTTTGAGACGCGGGAATTCACAGTTCACGTCCGTCGACATAAAGCATCATCTCCCTTGAGAATACACCAAGTTTTTTTGTAAGTAGGCGAGCTTTTGCAGATCAAGTATTTGCACGCAGAAGATCATGTGTTCTCTCTACAGTTTTTTATAAAGACGACAACCCGTAACGGTTATTCCGCCTGATTTGCGCCCGGAGTGCCGAGCAGGACTTGGCATTGATATCCCCGTTCAAGAGCGCCGGTCTGGTCGGAGGACAAAATCTGATCGTCAAATGAGTTCCTGATTCATGTATTTCTGCATAATTTTAGCGCAGCAATTATCTAACCGGACGCCGCTGATAATATCTATTATAAATATTGAGTTAAGCAAATGAAAACGCTTGAAAGATGATATGATGCAGGTTCGGCTTTTGCCTTTTATTGGTATAAGCCATGGTTCACCCAAGTAACAGACATGGATAGTTCACTCCCATGGAGTTTCTCGGCTTTATTTTTACCTGGCTCTAAACCTTCCACTCCTGACGGAGTGGGAAAGCTCTGCCGCACTCACAAATCATGTTGAAAACAGTTTATTGTGATTTTTCTTCAAAATGACGTTTGCTCTTTCCAATCCCGTAGGGATGGAATATTTATAGCTATTCAATACCCAAAATTTGACAGACCCCGGGGTTGCCGCCCATCACCACTGCTTTTATCCCATGTTTGTGTTGGCGGCAACCCCGGGGTCGGGAAGTTTATGACTTTCATAACAAACTTGACTTTTGCATAAATAGGAACTTTTGATACAGTACCAATAAATGAAACGCATTTCATTTTTTCATCGTCTAATCTTCGTTAAAAAAATTTGAATGGGAACATATGAAGAACGAAAAATTAATCTTTTGGACCGGCGCCATGATGGCCTGCTCTCTGCTCATGTCATGCGATAAAGGTGCGGACCTGACATCCAGTGATGACTCGAGCGACAATAATCCGGCTGGAAACAGCAGCGGTTATATCGAAACTGTTGCCGTTGCTCTTGCCAAGAACTGCCCAATTCATGAGCAAGCCGGAGATGATCAGTGGGACGAATCTCAAGTCATTCAGATCGCACTCGATGAAAATAAAATAACAGTGAATGACAACAGCACCAGAGGCGGAATCGGCATTGACGGCAAACAGGTGATCATCACCGCCGCCGGTACTTATCGTCTCGGCGGTACAATCGCCGACGGCCAAATCATCGTCGACAGCAAAGACCCGGAGAGTGTGAGATTGGTTCTGGATGGCCTTCACATCAGTAATTCCACCACCGCCCCCATTTATATCAAAAATGCCGAAAAAGCAGTCATTGTTCTCATGGAAAACAGCGAGAATGAGGTGACTGACGGCAAGTCTTATGTCTTTGATAATGCGGGTGATGATGAACCGAATGCTGCGATTTTCAGCAAGGCTGATCTGACCATCTGCGGTAATGGCTCCTTGGTGGTTAACGGAAACTTTAATGACGGTATATCGAGCAAAGATGGGCTCATTATTTCGGGCGGCTCGATTGCCGTCACTTCCACCGACGACGGCATCCGCGGCAAAAACTATCTGGTTATTCGAGATGGGAATATCACGGTGACGGCCAGAGGGGACGGTTTGAATTCCGACAATGAAGATGACGCCGGCGACGGATTTATACTGATTGAAAACGGTAATTTGAATATCACGGCATCAGGCGATGCGATCGCCGCCCAAACAGACGCTCTGATCTCGGATGGCGAGATCAGTTTGACCGCAGGCGGCGGCAGCAATTACCCGATTGTTTCCGGGAAATCGGCCAAAGGCATAAAAGGCGTGGTGAAAACCATCATCGACAACGGAACCCTGACCGTGAATGCGGCCGACGACGCCATTCACTCCAACAGTTGCCTGATCGTCAACGGAGGCGATTTTACTCTGACGACAGGAGATGACGGTCTGCATGCCGATTCCACCCTCGGAATCAACGGCGGCAACATTCAAATTAGCAAATGCTACGAAGGCATCGAGAGCCTGATCATCGTTATTAATGACGGCTCTATCCATTTGAAGGCGAGCGATGACGGCGTAAATGCCGCCGACGGCACTCAAGGCGGATTCATGCCCCCGGGACCAGGACAGAGCGGCGGTCTGGCGACGAGTAATTACTATCTGTACATCAACGGCGGCTATTTGGCGGTCAACGCCGGCGGAGACGGCTTTGACATCAACGGCTCCATCGAGATGACCAATGGGGTGGTCATCATCCACGGCCCCACGGCCAATAATAACGGCGCCATTGATTATGATCGATTGTTTAAAATCAGCGGTGGTTTTCTCATCACGTCCGGCAGTTCCGGCATGGCCATGGCGCCCAGCACCTCCTCAACACAATATTCACTGCTGCTGAATTTCACCAAAACCATTCAGGCGGAAACCCTGTTTCACATCCAAAACAGTGAAGGCGCCAATCTGCTCAGCTTTGCCCCAACAAAAAATTATCAGTCGATCACTTTTTCTTCCCCTGAACTCAAGAAAGGCGCGACCTACGACATCTATTCCGGCGGCAGTTACAGCGGCGCTATTAATGACGGCTTATATCAAGACGGCGCCTACACACCCGGAACGAAATATACCAGTTTCACCGTTTCCAATCTGGTGACGAAGGTGAACAGTCGATGACGCTTCACCCATCAGACCCCTGGGTCGCCTTTGGTGCAGCTTATTGATAACGAGCTTGAAAAGACAACCTCAGCTTCTAAAAAGGGAAGATAGATTTTTTCTTGATTTTAACCAGTCGAACGTCTATATTCAAAATATATCGGCGAACGATATTGTAGACAATTGCAAGCTGAGGATAGTTTGATTATCCAATGTGCAGCTTGAGCAATGGGGCTGTATTAAAAGCTAATTTTATCTCGTCCCATGTTGCCAGAGCATAGGATAACATCTCATCCGCACAGCCTTCAATTCCGCTCAGGGTGCACACTTCGAGCATGTTCAGGGAACACTCCAACAAAGTCATGGGTGTGATGCAGGCGGATCGTATGCTGCTCAAAACCAACGAAATCGTCGAAGGTCAATATCTTTTATTGGGTCCTTACAAGGAAGCTCCCATTGAATCCATTTATCTCGTCAAGTCGCTCAACGGAAATCAACTTTATGACCTGAGGCTGATTAATGGCTATCAGTTGTCAGAATTCGAGAACTGGCAAAGTGCGGATATCTGTAGCGAATTTGCTCAGCTTAACATACCACATCTCCTTGTACCTTTGCATATCTCAATTTATAAAGAGTCCTGTTATTATATAATGCAGCGTGTCGAAGGAGTGACGCTGGCGGAAATTCTGCAATATATGGTCTTATCCAAAGTCACTCTATTGAATTATCTTCGGCAATTGGCTACCATTATTGATCAGCTGGCTTTTAAGAGTGTTGCTTACTTTATTATAAATCCCGAGAATATTGTCATCGATCAGCGTGAGTCCGATGTATACCTCCTGTACCCCGGCTACCGAAATATTATTGCACAAATTCCAGCATTATGTTTATTGCGGAGCAGTAACCCAGTCAGGAATCGCGATTATATACGCATTCCGATGCCGTTGAGGTCGGAACATTATAGCGATATCATTTACTATAAAAGAGATCAAGTAAAATACCTAGCGCCGGAAATTTTAGCCGGTGAGCAGCCTGATTTAAAAAGTCATGTCTATCTATTGGCCTTGGTAGGATATGAAATGCTCACAGGGGAAAACCTGTCTGCCTCCACCCGCGCTGATCAAATCGTAATCTGTAACAACACCGAACTTTTCAAGAAATCGCGGCTGAAAGAATATACCAATTGTGCGAACGAAATCAATGCAGTCTTTCACAAAGCATTGTCCCAATCGCGCATAGAACGATATTCAACCTGCATGGAATTCTATCGTGCATTCGACAATGCATTGATTACATCGGCGATCGAATCAGATAAGCAAATATTTGATCAATTGGATAAATTTCCCGAAAATAGTCTAAAATATGAAATAAAGAATCCAGAAGAGATAGGCGAGGAAAGTGATATTTTAAAAACCGCTGACAGCCCTGTCAAAGAGTGCCAGTCGGGAGAAGAAGTAAAAAGGGCAGTCAACCAGTCAAGGATAATAAGTGAAGCGAAAATAGATATAAAAAATGCACAATTCACTGTCTATCGGCCGCGACAAATACAATCACTAAAATGGTATGATCTTCTTTTTTTCGCGCATAGCGATGATGTGAAAGATCCGAATTCTGCGGAATCTGCTGACACGATTCAGGAAGTTACCAAATTGGCTGCACAAATATTAGGAGAAAAACGGAGTAAATATATCGACACGCGCATTGACAGTTCATTTCCCATTCCTCATTCCAGCAGTCTAAGAATAATACCCACGGCATCAGGCATTGAATTCAATCCTCCTGAAGCTAGTTTTCGTTTTTACGAAAGACTCCATAAAATCATTTTCAGCATGCGATCGGTCGCCAGTCCATCAGAGCAAACCGTATATGGTAAAATCACAGTCTTCTTGGGAATCATCATTTATGCCGAGATACCGCTTCAGTT
>RPQV01000131.1 GCA_003818595.1 Calditrichota bacterium | reverse complement strand
CGACCCTGCCATTTTCTGGCAAATAAAAATTCAGAAGTCGAATGATGAATCAATATATCGGTTCCCGGCACCTGAACTCCAATCGGCAGCAGTAAAGTCTCGTGCGATTTCACTTTCAGCGGATTAATAATGGTCCGGTTGGTCTTTTTCCACAAAATTTTAACGAGGCGATCATCAGAGCCCAGATTGCGAACGCAGCAGAGATATTGATCGTTCAATTTTTTAGTCAAGGTGCTGAATTTCTCAATAGTGCCTGACGGAATTTCCGGCTTGTGAGGATTATCATACATAACTTGTATTTCATCATCAACGAGAACCGCCTGGATATCATCCGTTTCCACCGAATTCAACATGAAATCCTTGAAATCATGTACAAACAAATTAAATGCTTTGATCCACCGATAGCCGGGAACCAAAAGGTCACCCCATTCCCGAATAAACGAGCCGCCAAAGTCAAAACTGGTCGTGACGCCGCAACCGACGGGATTAAAAGTTGATATTGAACCCCACCGATCGGCTGCCCATTCATCCCCACGGCAACCCCAGAAAGGAAAAGTGCTGCCGCCGGTAAACAGATAAAAATTGAGGACCGATGCTCCCTGCATCAGTACACTTTTCGCGACCGATTGAGTATGACTCAATTCGGGAAAATAGTTTGAATGACCATGAGCACCAAACCAGCCCTTTTGAAGCTCCATGATCATGGTAGGACAATCGGGTTGCTGTTGCCGAGCAGCAGCAATTTTGTCATCATAATGCTCAAATTCCCACATCCAGTCTGTAAAAGTCGGAATATTAGGATAATAGGTCCTGCTGTCAATGATACCGCTGCCCCGTAAAAATTCAGCTTCGTTTGCAAATTTCGGCACGTCGATGCCGAAATGAGTCAACATCTGCTCAAGCTTTTTAAAGTAGGTTATCGCTTCTTCGATTGATATTTTATCATCACCATACCATAATAGATGATCGTATTCATTTTCGACCTGCACGCAAACAATCGATCCGCCATTTGTGATAAGAAACGGAGAGATGACTTTCGCAACCGACTGATACCATTTTTCCGCAAAGGACAAATACCGATCATCAAGACGTCGCAGGGGAATGTTTTTACCGATCAGCCAATCTGGATGCCCGCCGAAATCCAACTCTGCACAACAATAGGGACCCGGCTTTAAAATAACAAACAAGTCCTTTTCAAGACAAAGCTGAAGAAAACGTCGAACATCTCGATCATCCTCCCAGAGTTGAACGCCCTCTACAGGTTCATGCCAGTTCCAAGGAACGTAGCTGCTTACCAGATTCGCTCCTGACCTCTTCATCTTGGTCAGGCGATCTTCCCACAGCGCGCAAGGGGTGCGAAAATAATGGAACTCTCCCCCAATTAATATTTCTCGTCTCCCTTTAATAATAAAGCTCTTGCGGTCAAAATCAATCGCGTACTTTTGCGGAAGGTTGTTCTTCTTTATTCCGACAGGAGTATCTTTAATTTGGGGGGCTTTCATTGGCTTTTATCGATTACCTTTTTCCGTTTCCATCTTTCCCTTCATTAACTATAGATAGAATACTTCGATTTTAACGAGTTTTTTTGACTTTCGAAATGGATTTCACTCCATTCAGTTAAAAAAAGATTAATAACTTTATTTTTAATTTTATATTGATAAATTACAACAAGTCAGAATAGATATCAAACTCAAAATGAGCGCTAAATGGCTGATCTGCTCATGCCGATGTTAAATACTGCCGCAAACACCTTTTTTGAAAACATGAGTACAATTTTCAATCCGATAGATTTTGTCTACATAATTCTTTTTGTTTTCCTTTTTCTCATGCTGAGAAGCATACTACATCAGAATAGAAAATATCTTGAACAAATCAATTCCGAAAAAGAAGAATTTAAATCACAATTATTGCTCAGGGTGCAAAAGGTCTCTGAAGAAAGGGATGAAATCCAGAAAATACATGACCATACAAAGGCAGAATTAGCCCGCAACCAAAACACCATTGAAAACCTCAATCAGCAGCTCATACAGGTTTCTGACAATTTTGAACATCTAAAAGACGGCTATGATCAGGGGAAAATAAATGCCCTAAGTTCACAGATCAACGAATTAACTGCCAGAAATAAAGCTTTAGAGACACTTTTAAATAATGTCTACAACAAAGTCCGCGAAAGAAATAAACTCGTTCATAATTTGTCAGATGAAATAAAAGCGATCAGATACCCGGAGATTTATATCGATTTTCAAAATAAAATCATCAAAAGAAAGGATAATACAGAATTCATTTTGTCCAGTACCGCGCAACAATATAAGAATGATGTTTTTAGATATATGGAGTATGTCATTAGAAAAGGAGTAAACAGAGTACATTTATTGGAATTCGGACTGAATGATCCGAAATTCTACATCGATGCGGTCCGGCAAGCCAAGGTCCGTGAGTTTAACTATCAGGGGAAATTTGCCAAGGTTAAATCCGGAATCAATAAAACCTTCATGGAAAACATCAAGAAAGAATTCATTTTGACGGATGAGGAAAAGATATTTGCATACTGCAGTCTGCCCGATACAGTCATGAGAATTACGTCGAAAGAGAGAGATATCGATATTACTCTGAGTCCGATCAATCGTAACAAAATGCCTGAAATATTGACTTTTTTCGGCTATAAAACCTTCGATTACTATCGAGTCAACAGCGAGATTATCATTAAATCCAATATACAGGAATCGAAAGAGTTTGCTGCTCTTGCTCAACAGATCGGCGAAAAGACCGGAAAGATGAACAAATTGGAAGAAGCGCTGTATCTGGATAATAAAAATTATCAGGCTCTGAGTCATCTGGTGGATTGCCACCCGTTCAATAATTTGGAGTTGGTGCAGGCGGTGACGCAGAATCTTGATTCGGATATCCGCTCCTTGGAGGAATTTCTCAGTCAGCCCGTTGCGTATCAAAAGAGGATAACCAACACTGCCAGGATAAAACAGGAATATCGTGAAATTTACTCCTGGAGATACGTGAACGCTGCAAAAGGTGAAAAATTGATACATTTAGGGGAATTGGCTTTTGACGAGGTCATCAAATACGAAATCAATAAATTAGAGGGCTATCTTGAATCCTTGCAAAGGATTCGCAGCAAAGTTACTGCATATTTTGACAGCTATCGAAAATTAAAAGAGGTCATACAGTTTTTGGCTATCGTATTTAAAAAGCCGATTTTGTCAGAAATAGCGCTGGAATTCATCGCTCAAAGTGATGCAATAAAACTATTAGATACCAGCGGAGATGATCTTTCCCTGATAAAACACGATTTTATCAATCGCATACTCGCCAAGAATGGAACAGACAACCCTGAACATCATTCAAAACCAATAATGGACTTTATTGAATGGCTTCAGCTCCAAGGGAAACCAACCGGGAAAGCAACTAAAAAATACTGGTCGACCTTTATTGAATCCTATCAGCCGCAAGATACCGGACCGATCGAAGAGCTCGGGATAGAACTGTTCAAGAAATTCGGTATTATCTAAAGTTCCTAATAATCATTGTCTAAAAACCCAGTCCAATTGAAAACATTTGAATGTTGTTCAAAATGCCGAAATCCTGAAAAGCATAATCGAATTCCATACCAGCCAATCCTGCGAAATGCAACCTGAGTCCGACGCCTAAGGAAAGCCCATCCTCAGAATCTTTTGCAAACAAAGATTTATATCCGCCTCTGAGGAAGAACAGGTTTTTATAGCCATATTCCGCTCCAAGATTGATGCTTTCAGTATCATCATTCGGGTGCATGGCATCAACAGCCAGATAAAGGTTGCTGTTGCCCGCTCCTTTCAACACATCCACGCCAATACCCACCCGGAATATCAAGGGCAGATCATAGGCATCCGTCTGCAGATTCGCGTTGATGTTTTCGTTATTCCCCGAAATTTGAGGATTAACATCCGCCTGAATGAGCAGATCACGCCCGCTCATCCGCATTTTGGCGCCATAGTTTGAAATTGCGGCGCCAATGGTCATTCCATAAAATTGCGTTTTAAATAAAGTGCCAATGTCGAAGGCTATGCCGGCAGCATTACAATGATAAATATTTTCGTGAATATACTTCAAATTTCCACCGATACTGAATCTGTCAGTTAAATCATTTCCATAACCCAAAGAGAAAACATAACTCCCGGCGTCAAACTGTTCACCTGTACCCATGGGCTGACTGACAGTGGTAACCTCCATCTCCCCCATGGTCATGAATGTCGCCGCAATACCCAGAGTCCCCCACGCATGCAACGGTACGGCAAGGGCGGCAAAATCCAGATTGACATCTGCCAGCCAATTCATATGATTAAAGGTCACTTGATTATTTTTAAATAGTGCCAATCCGGCCGGATTCCAATACAGTGCCGACGGATCGTCCGCTAGAGTCGTGTAGGCGCCCCCCATTCCGACCGCCCTTGCACCGACATCAATATTCAGAAACCTCGCAGCTGTGGTACCGACCTTGGTTATTTTTTGTGCGGCAAGCGGCTGCACGATTAAAAGCCATATAAAGCTGACGAGCATTGTTTTTTTCATTTTGCATTCTCCTTTTTCACCTGCTGCAGAATCAGGACCAGTATGCAATTAAATCCGTATGGATCGTATCCGCTGTTATTTAATGATGGCAAATTTTCCAATTTTTTCACCAAATTCACCTGCATCAATGTGGTAAATATAAACGCCATAGGATACGTCGAGCATGTCCTTGGTCTGCATGTCCCAGATAATGGTGCCATTCGCCAGGGATGACGTCTCATGATCCAATTCTCTGATCAATTGACCACTGATATTGAAAATACGCAGAGTGCATTTTTCCGGAACATTGATAAAATGCAGTTCACGAGGCCCGCGTCCGGAAGTATAAGGATTCAGGGGCTCCCAATCTGCAGTGATAATATAAGGATTGGGCACGACTCTAATCTGATCAAGTTCGGATACGGCCGACTGGGTGTCAACAAATTCGGAATTCATTCTGAAATCCAAAGAATCATGAGCAAGGAAAGGATCTCGAACATTTAGATAAAGTGTGTCCCCAAGCTGAGGCTGCAACGTATCAGTCAGAGCGGTGGCAACTTTGATCAGTTCAAATTCCCAACCCGGCACCAACGAATCGCTTAAAATGATCACCAAATCGCGTTTATTCGTCCCCGTCGAAAAGGATGTCAGCATACCTTCCTCTCCGGGATTTACATCCTTATCGCCGAATGCAAATTTCATTTTCTTGTTCAACTTGATATTAATGATCTTAAAATTGGCAGGTATCGCCGGCAATTCAGGTTTTTTCGGCGGAAAAGCAACAGAAGTGTCAATTCCCACCTCACCGATCACCGCAATAAAATCGCCATTTTGGGGAAGAATGCCGTTGTCTTTATATCGAGTGTGGTTGCGCATGCGCACAGGGCAAATGCCCGCCCGGTTCCAATAGACCGACCCCGCGTCCATAACCACAAAAGAATGGTGAAACTTTAAGCGAAAGCCTTCGGTAATCGGTAGTTCATCCTGATCATTAAAAAGTACACTTTCCTTCAGCAGCGTGTCACCGGAGGTTATATTGAGGAGACTGAACGATTTGGTTCTGGGGAAAATTTTATCTTCGAGAGCCTGATTAAAAGTGATGCGATAATCATTCTTCTCTTTGATTTCCTCGGGAAAGACAACTTCAAGTGTCACAAAGCCATCAGTCGTCGAATTGCCAGTTTTCTCAAATGCATCTGCACTCGGCGGCACATAGCCCGCAACCGGAGCTTCCGGACGCACTTTTTGGACATTCGAGCCTTTTTCCATGATTTCATAAGCCTGGTTGACCGAAATAAATTTGGTACACTCGGAAGGCGGCAAACCTGACAGGGGATCACCATGATCGTAACTGGTCACCGCATAGTAATAGGTAATGCCGTTTTTAACGGTGCTGTCGATAAATGTATGGGTAATCCCCGTATTCGTACCCAACCAGAACTGAACACCTTTCACCGCATTGGGTGCATACCCTTCATATTCATTGACCAAATCAAATTGAGCAAGCGGCTTTCGAAAGGTCACAGCGCCCTGACCATCGGTGATAGGCTCCATATCCCGCCAGAAGGGATCAGTTGAACGATAAATTCGATATCCTTCAAAGTCTTTACCCAGGATCGGATCGGTTGTCTGCTCGGCAAAATCATCCCAAACCAGAGTTACCCTATTGTCCCCGGGAATGGTCGTCAATGTTGGAATTCCCGGCGCCTTGGAAAAATTATAATTTTCATTATAAGCTTTCGCAAACCAATATTTATTGGTCAAAAGATCATCTTTCGTCACTCCGAGAACAAATCCCATAGAGAAGCGCTCAATTTCAGTTGGCGCCATGGGAAAGTAACCGGACCCCCAAAAAAGATCAACGTTGCTGTTCTGCATCGCATCATCCAGAAAGCCCGGTTTGGTCGCCTGCCAGACAGCCTCATCATCCCAAAGCGGGATATCCGGCCAGAAATAGAGCGTAAAGCTGGTGAGTCCCAACATGTCAGTCTCATCGATGTCGGTTTTATCAAAATGGGGCTCCCCATTCGTCGGCAGGCCATCTCCTTCACCGATATCACCCGAAAAAGAGGCTCCATCCTGCCCTACATCGTCTGTTCGCGGATCCCAGTCCTGGTCATTATCAATGCCGTCGTCACGTCGCTCATCCAGCAGGAGATTTGAAATTCCATTGCCGCTAAAATAATCGATGCATTTGGCGCCAATATAAAGGTATTTTTGAATTTCATTTGGCGGTGTACCAATCACCGATCCCCGGTTCTCGTCAATCAGACCGTTGAGATTGTTGTCGACCAAATCATAGGGCAATTCTTCAACTATTTTGCCGGGCCAAAATTTGAAAACCTGATCGAGGTATAAAATTTCCAAGGTATCATTCGGCATCTGGACTTCTGTTCTCTTGAATGTTTTATAATCGATGAGGATAATTCGATCTCCGGTGGAAATCTGTTTGGGAACGAAATCAGCTTCCGTCAGTATTTTCCCTTGACCATTGCCGCCGTCACCATCGTTATCAATACCATCTCGAGGATTACCCGGACTCTCCAATAATGATGCGCCCATAAATCCCACAGGACCCCAGCCGCCTACACCTAAATCATCATTGTCCCACATATAGGCGATATCGTTTACCAAATCATACGCGCCATTATCATCATTGGTGTCGCCTGGTGAACCGAGGTCCCCCATGTTATTGCCAATCTTGAAGGAAAATACCATTTTGTCGTGAAAATGAGTTCCAATATTTTTGACGTCGAACAGTAAAAAAAGGCCGTCTTCTACTAATGCATTTGCCCATTGAAAACCGCGCACAAACATTCGCAATCCCAGTCCTTTTCGGGTGGAGTCATTTTCGTCAGGATAAAACGCGAATTCGCGATTCATATAATCATCAACCACGTAATAGCTTTCCTCATCGGCATTAAATTGATTTTTCCCAAAGTAACCGTTCCAGCTGCCGGGCCATCCGGGATCAATCGGATCATCTCCCCGATCCGGCCAACTTGTCGGCCACGACCAACGCCATTTGCTCATGGCCACTTTGTCTGAATCAGAACTGGCAAATCCAGGAAGCGGCAAAAAAGTCCACCATTCTCCATCAGGCCCATAATCACCGCTGTTGGTGGTACCCGGGAAATCCGTGCTGCGATTGGTGCTCAAAATATGCTTAACATTGCCGTAGATATCCAACACCTCAGAACCAATCTGCTGTTCACCATCGAGAAGGTAAGCAGAACCAGGATGATGCAACCATTCACCGCCGATGTCATCGGGACTGATTTTCCCATACGTTCCGTCGTTATAGAAAGAGAGACGAAACATATTCCCGGCATGAATACCGCTTTTCACTTCGAGGAATTCACCGTGCAACTTGTCCATTTGCGCAAAAACGGTCGATGCACCCAATACTAAAAGAACTATTGGCAAATACCATTTCTTCACCATGACTCTCTCCTCAGATTTCCATCAAAACTCGATCGTTATGCCGGCCTGCGTCAAGCGGGGCGTTGAATACCAATTCGAATTCGTTACATAATGCTCAACGGTACCGACTCTTAAAGGATTGTAAGGAATTCGCTCCGGAGTGATCGTTGTCGTATAATCTGCACTTCCAGTATCAGTCCATACGCTGATACTATCATGGATATCAAATAGATTATAAACATT
>RPQV01000130.1 GCA_003818595.1 Calditrichota bacterium | reverse complement strand
TGTATGATCGTCTGCAGTGCCTCTGCAGAACCTTTTAGATCCGGGATCAGTACCTCTATCTTACATTCGGGTGCTGCTTTCCGAACCGCCTGAATGGTTTGCGCAAAATGAAAAGCTCCGCCATCATCCAAATCATCACGAGTGACCGATGTGATGACCGCATATTTGAGATTCAATGCGGCGACCGCGTCGGCGACACGCGAGGGTTCCTGAACATCCAAAGGTTCGATGATACCATTCTGGACAGCACAGAAACGGCAATTGCGGGTGCATTGATCACCCATGATCATAAACGTTGCCGTCCTGCGGTTCCAGCATTCACCAATATTGGGACAATGGGCGCTTTCACAGACTGTATGGAGAGACCGTTGCTTGACCAATTCTTTGACGTTGAGGAATCGTTCGCCGCCGGGAAGTCTGACCTTCAGCCAATCCGGTTTGCGCATCATGCTGGAAGTTGATTTTTCTTTTACAATTCCGTCCATTTCTCCCCAAGGATAATAAACCGCTCAAACGCTTCATGCGACCATGGCATTTTCTCTTTAAAAATGGCAGAAATAATCTCGGCATACTGCCTGATTTCAAATTGCGCGTGCTCTTCCATGCGCAGATGCAGAAAATTCATCAGTGAACGGCTGTTGATGGTCCAATAAAACTGCGTATATAGTGAAAGCGGCAGGATAATGCGCGCGTGTTCTTTTGCCACGCCCGAAGCCAAAAGTTCTTGATACAATTTAAACGCAGCCTCATAACCTGTCGCTATTTTATCCAATAATTCGTGGTTTAACGGTTCAATTACATCTTCGTATTGGTAATTTCGAGCCTTCTGGGTACGCAGATTTTTCGGCAAATAAAACTCTTCCTTCATCTCAGTATAGCGTCCCGAGATTTCATTATAACTGGCGATTCGATGTCTGAACCACTGACGTGCAACAAAGATCGGGCATTTGATATGAAATTTAAATATCGCATGTTCAAAAGGCGTCTCATGCCCATTGGCTAAAAGAAAAAAGACCAGTTTTTTGTCCCGTTCATCATGAGTCAATCCTCGACCCAATGATACTCTTGCCGCCTGTACCACGGCATCATCTCCCCCCATAAAATCCACCAACCGGATCAATCCCAAATCGAGCACCGGGTATGTTTGTTCTTCCACCTGTTACCCTTTCAGCAATTACCGATGATCAAAAGCCATGTCATTCTCTTTCAATGACTGGGTTCTTGTTTTTGATCGGCATACATTTGTTCAGCGATACGAACTCCGAAATCGAAACACTGTTGCAGCTCAGTTTCGCTCGGACGTAACAAAGCGGTCACTCCTTCAAATGGGACACGAAATTTCATCGCCGTGAGTCGGTCATTCAGCACCTGAACGGCTTCACCGCTCCACGCATAGGAGCCGAAACTTCCTGCCAGTTTTCCCTTCACATCGATCGAAGCCAGGCTGCTGAGGATTTCCCAGATGGGTTTGACGGCATCATTATTGATCGTCGGTGATCCCCAAAGCACTGCATCGGCCGCTTCGATTTGAAGCACGTGATCATTCATGTCGATTTCTTCGGCATCCATCACATTCACCTGGACACCACGGCTTTTAGCGCCTGCAGCGATGGTTTCAGCCATCATCGCGGTATATCCGTGAGCGGAAGCATAATAGATCAGCAAAATGGGCGGATGATTGAGTGTCTTTGGTTCGCTCCATTTCGCGTATGCATCGATATAGCGGGATATTGCGCTGCGTAAAATCGGTCCATGCGAAGGCGCGATAGTCTTGATGCTCAAATCGGCGAGTTTCCCAAGAGCGTTGCGCACATTCTTTTTAAATGGACGCATGATCGAATCAAAATAATATTGAAAATCAGGCCAGGCATCGCGGGCGAGCAGATCATCGAACATTCGGCTGTCGCAAATATGAGCGCCAAATAAATCGCATGAAAACAAAATCTGATCCTCAACAAGATAGGTCATCATCGTATCCGGCCAGTGAATAAAAGGAGCAGGCAAAAACATCAATGATTTGCTTCCGAGGGAGAGAGTTTCTTTGATCCCCACAGGTTGAATCGAAACCTCTCGATTCAATGTATTCTGCACATACTTGACGGCTGCTTTGGCGCAGATCACTTTGGCTTGAGGCGCTGCATATAAGAGTTGATTCAGACTTCCTGAATGGTCGGGTTCAGTGTGTTGCACCACGATATAATCAATTCGCCTTGGATCGACCAATTCGGTGATGTGCTCAACATATTGATCAGCAAACTTTTCCTTCACGGTATCGATCACGACGATTTTTTCATCTAAAATGAGATAACTGTTGTAGGTAGATCCGTTTTTTGTCTGCATGATGATATCAAATACCCGCAAATCGGGGTGCAGAGCGCCAATCCAATAAATATTATTCTGCAGTATGAACGGTTTCATCAACATTGCCTTTATGGTTGTCTAATTCATGGGCGGATTTCTCAGGCCGGCCTGGTAACAGTGATTTTTTATAATTCTCGATCGCTGCCTTGAGCGCATCTTCAGCCAGAACCGAGCAGTGACGCTTGACTTTGGGCAATCCTCCCAAAGCTTCCATAACACCTTTGTTCGAAATTTCGAGAGCAGTATCAATATTTTTTCCCTTGACCATCTCAGTTACCATGGAACTGGTGGCAATGGCGGCGCCGCAACCAAAAGTTTTGAACTTGGCGTCCACGATGATATTGTTCTCTACACGGATAGTCAATTTCATTACATCGCCGCAAGCGGGATTGCCCACAATGCCGACGCCGTTGGCATTGTCCACGATACCGACATTACGAGGATTTTCGTAATGATCCATGACCTTTTCAGTATAATTTTCCCAGACATCCATTTAAATAATGTCCCGTTAATGAGAATGAGGCCACTGGTAATTATCGATGTTAATTCCCTCTTTCGCCATGTCGTAGAGAGGCGACATTTCACGCAGTCGTTTCACAGATGTTTCCAATTTATGCAGCAGCAGCTCAATCTGATCTTCATTATTGGATTTTCCCAATCCGAACCTAATTGAAGAGTGGGCTAAATGGTCGGGTACTCCAATGGCTTTAAGAACATATGATGACTGCAAGGAGGTGGACGTACAGGCAGATCCTGTCGACAATGCAAAACCCTTGCAGGCCAGCAAAAGCGCTTCCCCTTCGACATAGGCGAATGCAAAATTCAAATTATTGGGCAATCGGCGAGTCGGGTGGCCATTGAGTTTGGCCTGATCAATTCGCTCCGCTATGCCGAGTGCCAACATGTCCCGCAGGAGGGTTAAGCGACTCGATTCGGCGAGTAAATCGCGTTTGGCGATTTCGGCAGCCTTGCCCAAACCGACAATCCCCGGTACATTCAAAGTACCTGAACGCATTCCACGCTCATGGCCGCCGCCGTCAATCATGGGTACAAGACGCACGCCTTTGCGGACGTACAATCCGCCAACGCCTTTGGGACCATACATTTTATGTCCGGAAATAGATAGGAGATCAATATTGTCGCGCAACACATTGACATCGATTCTGCCCAGTGCCTGAACAGCGTCGGTATGCAAGAGTACATTATGCTCCCGAGCGATTTTTCCGATTTGATTGACGGGCTGCACTACACCGATTTCACTATTGGCAGTCTGGATGGAGATGAGTATTGTTTTGGCATCAATTTTTCGCTTAAAGTCATCCAAATCGACTAAACCAGATGAATCGATCTTGGCAAAGCGGATTTCCACTCCCTCTTTTTGCAGACTCTTTGCCGTATCTAAAATCGCCTTGTGTTCAATGGCGATGGTGACGATGTTGGGTTGGGAGCGCTCCTTGAAAGCGCGAACAATCCCCTTTAACGCCAGATTGTCAGCTTCAGTGGCGCCGCTGGTAAATACGATCTCATCCGGACTCGATGCCCCAATGAGAAGAGCGAGCTGTGTCCGACTTTTTTCCACAGCAATTCGGGCAAAGTGGCCCATCTCATGCGTATTGCTTGAGGGATTTCCGAATTCGGTAGTCAAATATGGCATCATGGCATCCAAAACTTCAGGATCGAGTGGCGTCGTGGCATGATGGTCCATATAAATAAGATTCATGGGCTGCTTAATCTCCGCTAAATTTCCAGAAAACAAGTTACATCATTTCTGCTAAAAAATCAAGCTTCGTCTCCTCCCGACAATTTTTCCTGAATGGGACATCCCGCTTGAGCAGCATTCGGACAAAAAAAAGGCTCGTAACATCGAGGATGATACGAGCCCAGATTGCGCTTGGAATGAATTATAAATTTTCCTGATGACTTTCAGACAAGCGGCTGAGAATGTCTTCATCTTCAGGCTCCTGATCCAAATTCAGAGGCTCATTGAACGAGGCCTCTAAAAGCGTCAGGTGCTGTTGGTTTTCCGAAGACATTTGTCTGAAAAATGAACGCAAATCTGCATCCAAGAATCGTCGCGAGATTGTCGAGTAGAAATCGCTCATTTCCTTTTCGTTTCTTTTGGCAACTCGGACAGCATCATTGGGATCTTCGGAACATCGTTGCAGAGTATTTAATTTATGTCGTTTGTCCAGATTGAGAAACAATATTTTTTTGCCGGTAAATTTACTGTACATGTCAATGCTTTTTTTGCGATGATTTTCAGCATGTTCGCATAGACCCAGCATTATTGTTCGTGCATCTTCATCTTTCATTAATGATGCCGCTTTTTCGTAATATGAGTGCAATTCCTTCTCGGACTGGATGGACATTTTCAACGCATCGATGGGTTCAATCGTATATATTTTTTGCATGATGCACCTCCCAAAACAGTAATGAGGATTTTATATAAAACTGTAAATATTGGCCGACTCACTTTAATCAATCGCATTTAGGTCAAAAATATTCCCAGCACTCTTAAAATTATTTTTTTAACTCATCTGCAGGCAGAAGGTTCCCTGTGCGCTCGGAATAGGCGTTCTTGTCGGAAATGACGACATGCTTGAGCAATGAACGTGTTTAACGCAGAAATTAATGGTGGTATGATTGAAGAATGGGAATAGAGGATGTTATTTGGCTTAAATGGTCATATAACTCGGCTGGAGAGTATTGAGTTCGGATTTCGTGGGAGATGTTTCATTTCATGGATTTATTTATGATTGTACTCCTCGGGATGAAAACTCGGATCATTATAAATTTTGAATTGCCGATATACTTTGTGGCGCTTTTTGGCCTGTCGTAAATCCAGCAGCAACTTGTCCAACGCATACGCCAGATCAGTTTTCTGCTCCTCAAGGATCTTTAAACGAAGCTCGATCTGCTTTTTTAATTCACTATCGGAAACAGAATTATTGTCGTGTTCCTGAAGATGGAATATTTTTAGAACAACGATGGAAAGGCGATCAATGATACTTCCCGGTGTTTCAGAGTTGACTTCAATCTCATGTCCCGGACGAATATTGGCATTCATCAGCACATTTTCGATCCAAATATCCAATTGTTCGATGGCCTTCATGCGGTTGCGATTATAATGGTCAACGAGCCTTTCGCATTCGACCACCTCTTCATTCGGTGTATCGGGTCTGCGCATTTTATCCTTCAAGTGCCAGATTTCATAATTTTTGTAATGCATCCATTGAGTCAATCCATGGGGCGAAGAGATATCCTTCGGCTTAATAGGGGCGGTATCATGCCACAATTCGGTCAAATCACTGAACCATTCTATCAATCGTTCGCCACGAAACGGCGACAATACTTCTGAAAGCGAATGCAAATGTCCTCCATTTTTTATTGCAGTGTAATTTATAAAGATCGATTACCAAACGCAACAGTTTTCCATGAAAAATCGCAATGGGCACAGGGATAAATCTGAAACTGATGAATCACCGGCTATTAAAATATGATTGACACTTTAGTTTTTTTTGTTATATTAAAGTCGCCGTTAGGGGTGGTCTTTGACCTGAGAAAAGACCCTAATGACCTGATCTAGATCATGCTAGCGTAGGGAAACGGTAAATTGTACTCCTGCTTAAAGCCGTCACCTTTTTCGCTGGCGGCTTTTTTTTTGTAGGAGATAACATGGATAAAAAAATATTTGATGAATTTGCAGAACAATATGACAGCTGGTTTCTAAAGAATAGAAACGTACTCGATTCAGAAGTCGCTCTGCTGGCCCATTTTCTCGACCGGCCGTTGGGGCGAACGATTTCTATTGGTTGCGGCAGCGGTCTGTTTGAAAAACTCCTGGCTCAGGATTATGGGATCATCATCAAAGAAGGCGTCGAACCAGCGGACGGCATGCGCGAAATCGCAATCAAACGCGGCATGGATGTTCGCAAGGGAACAGCAGAAACCATTGATTTGGGTCAGGAAACCTACGATATAATCATCTTCAACGGCACACCAAGCTATATCGACGATCTCGTTAAGGCATTTAAAAACGCATTTTATTCTTTAAAAGCAGGCGGCAGACTGCTGGTTTTGGATGTTCCCAAAGAAAGTTCCTATGGATTGCTTTACACCCTGGGCAAAACGATCGGTACCTGGGAACATCCCTATTTTGAGGATGCCGCACCTGCAAATGTCTATCCCGTTGAATTTGTCGTCACCGCCAAATGGCGCTCCACACCGGAAAAAGCGGACATGCTGCAGCAGGTCGGTTTTGTCAATCTGCAATTTGCACAGACACTCACCCGCCATCCCGTCTATTCAAATCTCACGAAAGAAAATCCCATTGAAGGATACGATTGCGGCGATTATGTCTGCATCTGCGCTCATAAACCCTCTAACAGTCAATAATTTTAGAAAGGATAAAGTGATCACTGCTCAGGAAATTTGGACTGACGTCGTTGCACTTCGTTCCAAGGCGCCATTGGTGCATAATATCACAAACTATGTGGTGATGAATACAACCGCGAATGCGCTCCTGGCTATTGGCGCCTCTCCAGTCATGGCCCATGCAGTACAGGAGGTTGAAGAAATTGTAAAACTCGCTGCAACCGTGGGCGGATCTTTGGTCATTAATATCGGCACCTTGAGTTCCCGCTGGGTCAAAAGCATGGCTCGAGCGATGAAGGCCGCAAAGGAACATCACGTCCCCATTGTTTTTGATCCTGTAGGCGCAGGCGCTTCAGGCTATCGCACCGCAACCAGTAAACGTCTGCTTGAAACGTTCTCACCAACCGTCATTCGCGGCAATGCATCTGAAATCGCAGCAATCACTGATCACTCTGCGCGGACGAAAGGCGTTGATAGTACATTGTCCTCAAGCGATGTATTTCAAACAGCCCAAACCCTTGCAGCAAAAACTTCCTGCACGGTCTGCGTCTCCGGCCAAGTGGACCTGGTCACAGATGGAGTACGGTCAGCACACATCAGAAATGGTCATCCACTCATGCGTAAAGTCACCGGTCTCGGCTGTACTTCAACAGCCTTGATCGCCGCCTTTTTGGCCGTCAACAGCAATGCATTTGCAGCCACCAGCCATGCAATGGCCGTCATGGGAATTTGCGGCGAGCTTGCCGCGCAGCAAGCGTCTGGACCCGGCACATTGCAATTGTATTTGTATGATGCGCTGTATAATCTCAACCAAAATCAAATCGAAACCCTTTTGAAATGAAACCCGATTTTAAACTGGATGTCTATCTCGTCACGGATAGAACGCTTTCCGGCAGACATACAATAACGCAAATCATCTCTGCCGCCGTCAAAGGCGGCATTTCCATCGTCCAACTCCGAGAAAAGGAATGTTCGACCCGCGAATTTATCGAAATGGCAATGACCGTTAAGAATCTTCTCCCTCCGTCCATTCCATTGATCATTAATGATCGGGCGGATGTCGCCTTGGCGGTTGACGCTCATGGTCTACATATCGGACAATCAGATATGCCCTATGCTTTAGCGCGCAACATTATGGGTGCCGATAAAATTATCGGCTTGTCTGTTGAATCCATAAAAGACGTGCGTGCTGCTCAGTATTTAGATGTCGATTATTTAGGCGTCAGTCCGATTTTCGTCACCCCGACAAAGAGTGAATTGACGACCGCTGTAGGATTGTCAGGTCTCGCTGAAATCGCGCTATTCTCCCGTCATCGACTAGTCGCAATCGGCGGCCTGAATGAGCAGAACGCGGAGGCCGTCATTAAAGCAGGTGCTGAAGGCATAGCTGTGGTTTCGGCAATCTGCAGTGCAGGGAATCCGGAACAGGCAACTCGTAATTTGGTAAATATCGTTCATCAGGCCCGAAAAAGGAGTATTGCATGAAATTA
>RPQV01000129.1 GCA_003818595.1 Calditrichota bacterium | reverse complement strand
CCCTGCTGATGATTAAAACAGGCCCTATGGATATCATTTATGCTTATGTCAATGAATATTTGAGTGAAAAATTAGCGACCATCCGCTCCGCCGCTGACCGCGTTTTCGGCATCCGCAATGAAATTCAGAATAATATTGTCAAGTATGAAGAACAAATTCGCGAACGCATCAAACAGGCGGACACATTGAAAAGTCGTTTTTTCAAAGACAATCAGTGGCTGGATGAAGACAAACGCTATCAGTTTCAAAAGATCTCCAGCGAAGCGGGGATGCTGCAGGGGAACCTCGACAAATCGAATCGTCGGTTTGAACGGGCGGAAAAATACACCCAGATCATGAAAAAAATGCAGCAGGCTTTTGAATTCTACCGCGACAAAACCAAATTTTTTGCCGATACCCTGGACGCCGATTATCGGGAAGCGCAGGCAATGGCAAAGGCCACCCAGGCCACTTCCAGTGTTCTCGGCGGTGATCCCCGTTCTGATATTTATGAAATGTCGGTCAAGTATGTACAGAATCAAATCGCCCTGTTTACCGGCCAGGTCGACCGATTTATGCAGGTTGCGCCGCAATTTCTGGCCGAGCCGGAGATTCATGATATGGTCAGCGAGGATGCCATGATGAAAACATTGGATCAGTGGGACAAAGCCTCGGATCAACTGATGGAACAGGCTGAAAATATGAATAAAGCCGGTCAGGCGCTGTCCAGCGGAGATAAAAACGGCGCCATTGCAATTGTCAATGTCGACGGCACGCCGGCCATGGTGCCCATTCAAACCAAAACCGACCAACCCAAATCCAAATATAATTGGTAAGGAAATGCCGGCGCCGGATTTACTATTCAATAAACGAGTTGCATGGAGGAAATATAATGGCTGAACAATACTTGGGAAAAGAATCTAAAGGAGGTTTGACGCCTTTTGCAAAGATTCTCATCGGCCTCATCATCATCGGTGCAGTGGGTTTTGCCGCTTGGAAATATCTGCCTGAAAAACGAGCCGCTGAACTGCGCGTTCACCTGGTCACCTATTCGGGCATGACCCCGGGGCCTTATTTCAACAACGGCATGACACCGAATCCGCAATCCCGTTATCTGAAGGATTACGGACTCAAAGTGCGATTTGTGGTGATGGATGTCATTCCTGACGCCATACAGGCCTGGAAAACCGGGCAATTGGATATTGTGGTATTGACCGTTGATTCTTATCCAATTGGTTTGGAGGAATTACTGACGTTCAAACCGAAAATATTCTATTTAACCGACAAGTCGCAGGGTGCTGATGTGATTGTGGCTTCCGCTGCGGTGAAATCGGTCAAAGATCTTGCCGGACGAAAGGTTGGTTTTGTTCCCGGCACACCCTCGCAGTGGTTTCTCCTCAATATCCTCAAAGCCGGCGGCATGTCGATGAGCGATGTGCAGTCGATCGAGTTTATGGAAGTCCCACAGGCGTTCAAGGCGTTTGAAACCGGTCAGCTGGATGCTGTCGTCGGTTGGTCTCCGGATGATATTGCGGTGCGCGAGCGAGTTCCCGGCGCTCATATCCTCAAGAGCACCAAAGAGTCTTCGGAAATGCTTTTCGGCATCATGTTCGCCAAGCAGGAGCTGCTTGAAACCCGTCGTCAGGACGTTCATGATTTTGTCGAAGGATGGATGAAAGCAGCGGCGGAACTCAACACCGGCACTGCCGCCCGCTCTCAAGCCGCCCGCGTCATGACCGCTGGATATAGCGGCACCTCACCCGAATATTGGCAGGAAACATTTGATAATGTTCGTTTTGCCACCTTTGGTGATAATCAGGGCTTCTTCGGTTTGAATCCCGCTTATAAAGGCGTCACTGCGGAAACGGTCTATGATGAGGCTTCAAAAGCCTATCAGCAACTCGGGTTTGCCTCTGCCAATCTTCCCCGATGGCGCGTGGTTTCTGATGTCAGCATTCTCAGCTCGATCACGCTCAGCGGAACTGAGCATCTGGCCCAAGCACCGGCGACGTTTACGCCGCCGACCAGCGGTATGCTGACGCAACCCGCCACTGCCACCAAAAACATCCGCGTTAATTTCGGCTTTAATTCCAATGAGCTCGAACCGTTGGAAAAGCTCAAGCTGAAGAATGAATACGGCAACATCGTGGCGATGAACCGCAATTCTCGGTTCCGCATCATCGGGCACACGGACAATGTCGGCGAACGCGAATACAATGTCCGACTTTCTCAGAGACGCGCCAAGGCTATTGTGGACTTTTTCATTGAAACCTACGGCCTGAGTCCCAACCAGTTTGTCTACAGCGGCAAAGGGCCGGACGAGCCCATATCGTCGAATGTGACCGAAGAAGGGCGCGCCCTGAATCGTCGCGCCGAATGCTCTCTGCTGTAGAGCAGCTGACATGAGCGGTGCGGAATCACTGTAATCGTCGCCGTTGACCTCGTGGTTTTCAGGGAATTCCTGTGATATGAAATAGATTCGGCAGGGCGGCTTCAAGCCGCCCTGTCAGTAACGATTTTTTCTTGTGGAGGATCAATGAAACTGCCCCTGTTTGAATTGCGCGGACAGTTGCCGCAAAAGAATAAACTGCAGATTGGTTTGCTGGGACTCGCGGTGATCATCCTGCTGTGGTGGTTGGCGGTCCGGATTCATGTGTTCAATCCCAAAATTATTCCGTCGCCTTTTGCCATTATCGGCAGTCTGCCCGAATTGATCACCCGCGACCGACTTTTCCAAAACCTCGGGCTGACCATCTTTATGAATTTCGCCAGCTGGGTGGAGGGTGCATTGATTGCCCTGCCGATCGGCTTTCTCATCGGCCTATACCCGCTGTTCAACGCGCTATTTGGCGGTTATATTCAGGCGACCCGATATATCCCATTGACCGCCACAATTGTACTGTTCATGGCTGCGTTCGGCATTTTTATGTTCATGAAAGTTCAATTCCTCACCTTTGCCATCCTGGTTTATTTAATCACTGCAGTAGTCGGACGGATCAATGAAACGCCGCAGATATTTATCGACGCAGTGAAAACATTAGGCGCCAGTCAATGGCAAATCATCAGAACGGTGTTCATTCCCCAAGTGTTTTCGCGCGTGTTCACTGATTTCATCAATATTGTCGCCATCAGTTGGACCTACGCGGTGTATGTCGAGCTGATCAACAAGCAGGAGGGGGGCATCGGCGCGTTGATTTATAATCTTTATTTCCGCCAGAATGAGGCGGAGAAGCTCTATGCGCTGATTTTGATCATGGTCGCTGTGGGTTATGGTTTCGATGTTCTGCTCAAACAAATCGACCGTAAAGTGTTTCCGTTTAAATATAGTTAATCAATGACAGGAGTGATCGCGTGACCTCGAATGCGCCACATGTGATCGAGCTGCAGGACATCTGCACCAGTTACGATCAGGGAAAAACGTTTATCATCAAAGATTTCAATATGGTTGTTGAAGATGTTCCGGACTCGGGCGAATTCATTGTCCTTCTTGGCAAATCCGGATGCGGTAAAACAACGCTGCTCAAATATATCGCCGGTTTGGCGACTCCTTATTCCGGCAGGATATTGATTCGCGGCAACAGCCGCGAGCAGTCGCCGCCGATTTCCATGGTGTTTCAGGAACCCTCTGCGCTCGAACATTACAGCGTGCTGAAAAACGTCATGCTGCCGTTGCTTTATCGCGGTATGGCAGAATCCGAGGCGGCGGAAAGGGCGATGAATATGGTCAAAGCGGTCGGGTTGGAGGGGCATGAACACAAATATGCCAAATTCGGCAAGCTGTCCGGCGGACAACTGCAGCGCGTGGTGATTGCGCGCAGTCTCATCGCCAATCCAGGGATTGTGCTCCTGGATGAACCCAACCGTGGTCTCGACAACGACACCGGATTACAGATCAATTTGTTGATTGCCACTTTATGGCGGCAATTGCAGTCAACCATTCTGCTGGTCACCCATCAGATCGAGCAGGCGGTATTTTTGGGCACCAAACTCTTCGTCATGGGCGGTAAACCCGCTTCGTTGGTGCGGCAAATCGACGTCAAACTGCCGGTTCCGCGCACGCGCGAGACTCTGCACAGCCGTGAATTTTTGGAGATCAAGAATCAGATTGATGATTTGATGTTTCAGCTGTGATCCAGTGCTGAGACAAAGAGGGGGATACATCATTTGTCTTATATTCAACGCTATGTCTGAATGCGAACGTTAAATGTTTGATTCACGCAAAGGCGCCAAGCCGCAAAGATCCGCAAAGGGTGACCTCGCACGGAGACACAGAGGCACAGAGGGGCGTCTTATCGTTTACCTTGGGAATTTGCAGCACCCGCGTTGATAGTTCTGATCAAAGTGTACGAAGAGTTGAATGACCTTAACTTATTTCGGTCATTTATATCTTTGTGTCTGTAAACTGCTGCAGAGACTGAGCGTCAACTCTATGCCAGGACTCAAAAATCGTTAATGCTTCACCGGCAAGATAAAAATTGAGCCGAATATCGCCGGATTCAATGTCCACTCGAGCGGTGGTGCGGCTGCCGAGCGAATATTTTGAAGCCGAGCGAACTTTGTCCCACGGAACGAGCAGGTCTTGATATTTTTTCGAGTTTACTCTGATGGTGATGCCGCCGGGAGAAAAGCCGATCCTAAAAGCCCATCTGGTTCTCTTGGCAAAAGAAGCGCGTCCGGCATTTCCCATGCACTGCCTGTAAAGTTTGCTCTGCGGCGGTCTATCCGACGCCGTGAATAACTTGGCCAATTCCTCCCATCTGGATGCTTTCCATCTGACCTTGGGCGCAACGAGTGCGATGATCAAAATAATTACTACCGCACCCATAGCCATAAAGACAAGTATAGAATCTTGTTCCATAAAAGCTCCTTTATTCAATATCATACCCATAACTCTCATCATGCCGTCAGCCACTATTATTTAATTTTATTGAAATACAAAAAAGTAAATACAGCTGATCTAAATTAAATTGTTTTGACATGCTGTGGGAGGACAATTTGATTGGAATGTCATTTCCTCCCTGGGGATCACCTTCAATCTCAATCAGCTGGGGAATCGTGCGGATTTTGATGGTTGAATCCAAGCTTTTATATCCTACTTGAAATGACACTCGCACCAACGACGATAAATCGACTGCATTGTCAAGCTCGATGCCTAAAGTGGGAGCAAGGCTCGATGGTTCAGTTTGTGAATAATGAATGGAAGCTCGATAATGATCTTCATGAATCAACGCGGCTCCGCCCATGAGATTGAGCGATGAATGGATGCCCATAATCCGGTAGAGGTGCAAGTGAATAAATAGGTCGAGAAGATAAACTTGCGTATTGGTTTTCGCCTCAAAATGGTATAATTCCTCATCGATCGTGTGATTCCAGTCGTATAAAAATCGCAATCCGACTGCTGATGTCCGTGAAAGCGGACAACTCGCCCCCAATCCAATAGTTTTCAAATGCAACGGTTTCCCAATGGGATAGTTGAAATCAGTGACACTTGCCCATTCTGTGTGATAGCGCGGCATGAGGCCTGTGTATGCATTGATATTCAATCCTTTTGCCAGGCAGATTGTGTTGAACAGAAAAAGTATGGCAGAGATATTTTTTGCTGTTTTGGTCATCACTACACTATTTGCTCATCCTCATAAAGCAAAATCGATTGATTAAAAACCGACCGTCAATAGAAATTCGATAGCGGTGTTTCTGACCGTGAGAACTGAATTCGAATAGGCGTATTGAAGAGCAGAGCGGTATCTGAATTCAGCGCCCAATGTACACTGGGAAATGATGGGGAAATCCAACCCTGCGCCCATTGCAATGCCCAACTCGGGTGATTTGATCTCGCTGAAAACGGCGCCGGTCGCCTGTTCATTGTGGCTTTTCAGAAAATCAATCGTCGGACCGCCGAGACCGTAAAGAGTGGCTTGAGATGTTTTTGTACGGATTTTTGCCAGCAAGGGTATCGACACGTAATCAAGACGAGGTGCGAGCGACATCGTTTCTCCGCTACCTTCAGGGTTTTCAACCGTGCTGATATTTATTTCTTCTTTCGCCCCTTTTTGTAAATATTGCACTTCGGTGATGACGCTGATCAGGGGCGTGTTTAACCATTCAACATATCCGCCGATAGACCAGCCGGTTCTCGCCTGGTCGTATATCTGCATACCGGACAGCCAGCCGGAATATTCCCACGTCTGGCTTGCCTGGATGCCGCCTGCTTTGAATCCAAAGGCACGAATCCATTGGGCATTGCAAGGATCACGGAGGATAAATATCAACGCCAGTGTGATCATGATTTTCGATTTCATCGGAACCCCTTCCTCGCCCCCGAACGATTGAATCATTGGTTTCTGCCGCATCATACAACATGATGCCTGAATAAACTGACTTGTGCCTCGTCTTCCGGTTGTCAGCACTGCCTGATCAAATTCGTTTTGGCCTCGTGATGCGAGACATGCACACAGTGCTCATCAATTTACCAAACTCAATGCCTCAGCAATATCCTGGGCAATCATTTTACGCTTGCTCTTTTCAATAAAAAAACTCGGTCCCGCCTGCAAGTAGGACGGAAAGACTCGTTTTCCACGAAAAAAGTATTTTTGTCCGCGAAGTTTGTAGGTGGAACCGGCAGGAATTACTCTCGCCTCACCGGTTTGTTCGGCTATGTAATTGAACGATTTGATCGCCACGTCGCCCATCAGTAGAAATGCTTTTAAATGGGGAAATAAAGCAATCTCCTTTCCAAGAAGGAGTGAGCATTGCCTGATCGTATCGGTTTTGATGCGGTACTCTACCTTGCCGCATTTCACTGCTGTTGTCAAATAGATGCCAAGATCGACGATGTCTTTGATGGAAGAAACCTTGGCCCCGGCATCGTTAAACGCCTGCACGGTTGTTTTTTGAAATAGCGGCTCTCCATCCGCATAATAATAGTCGGCAGGTTCCGACGGCGCGGCCTCTGAAATGAGGATGATCGAAATATTCGCGGGGTTCACGTCAATGGTGGGGACACGATAGCATTCGTGCCTGACATCGGTACAGGGGAATTGACTGCATTTTACGCTTTGAGCAATGTTCATTCTTTATCGCCTTTCATGTATAGAATCGCCCGTCGGCGACAGAATCCGGTTAATGTGTGCCGCCCAGACAATTATGCCACTCTGATGTTATCCACTTGGGGAATGCGTGGATTCTTTCGTTATGAAAAGTGCGGTCAAAAAGACCCATGCTATTCAAATTCTCGATTGAATACTTTAAATCCCGTATGCGCTCAATGGAGACGATTCCTCCCTTGAAATGGTTCATTTCGAGGGTGGCGAGAATGTCATGACTCGTTACGTTCATCGAAACCTTTAAGTATGTCAAACATCAAAGATAATTGGCTAAATATTACCGTGCAGGCGGAGGAACGGATTCCGACAGCAGGGCTCATGAGTTGCCGGCATCGCATGCTGAAGGTATGATGTAATCTGCAATAATGGTGAACGGAGAGATTTTTTCCGCCTCATACCAGTTGCCGGCCGTGGTCACAACGATCAGATTCAATTCTGGAATATTCACAATCAACTGTCCGCCCCAACCCCAGGCAAAATAGGAGCGATAGCTTTTTGAGCGATAGCTGTAATCCTTTTGCCACCATTGAAAACCATAGCCGTCAACCATGTGAAATTCAGAATTATAATCATTGGGGTTAATATGCATTGCCGTTGAGACGTCGCACCATGCGGAAGAAATGATTCTTTGTCCGTTCCATTCACCACGACGCAGGAAGAGCAGCCCAAACTTGGCCATGTCTCTCGGGCGTAGATGCAGATCCCCGGAACTGAGGACAACATCATTGCGGACGATTTGCCACTCATGTTGTCTGATGTTCAGCTGATCGAACAAATTTTCTTTGGCAAATAGATCCAGTCGATCGCCGGTGGCTTGACAAATGATTTGACCAATGATATTGGTGTTGCAGTTATCATAATCATACACCGCACTGGGTTCAGCAAATAACGGCAGGGCTAATAAAAATCGGATAGGATTCCGGTTCGAATAAAATCGATTCATGTCATTGCGGGAATCGGTATAGGGCAGACTCTCATCGTCGTAGGTCAAACCCGAAGTCATGGTGAGCAGATGCCTGATGGTCAAGTCGGCTTTGTCCGGCGATTGGGTGATCAAGTCGGCATATTCCGGAAAATAATCAAACACTTTTTGATCGATCGAGTGGATGAATCCATTGTCGATCGCAATGCCCAACAGGGCTGAGCAAAAGCT
>RPQV01000128.1 GCA_003818595.1 Calditrichota bacterium | reverse complement strand
TCTTTCGGACTCTATTGATTCTGCCGTGGGCAGTACCGCAATATATCACTGCCCTGACCTGGAGAGGTTTGTTCAATTCCGAATACGGTGCCATTCCTCTTTTGTTGGATCGGTGGTTCGGTATTTCGATTCCGTGGTTGACGACAGAATGGGGCGCTTTCTGCGCTTGTCTTATCACCAATATCTGGCTCGGATTCCCGTTCATGATGATCATTGCGCTGGGAGGATTGCAAAGTATTCCTGATGAATTGTATGAAGCCGCTGATATTGACGGCGCCGGTTGGCTGCGGAAACTACGTCACATCACTCTGCCGCTGTTAAAACCGGTGATGGTGCCGGCGATCACGCTGGGAATCATCTGGACATTTAACAATTTCAATGTGGTCTGGCTGGTCAGCAATGGTGGAGAGCCGTCGGACACCACCCATATTTTGGTCTCCTGGGTTTATAAAACAGGATTCACCTATCTGCGTTTGGGATATGCGGCGGCTTTTTCGATGATCATTTTCGCCATTCTGCTCATGTTCAGCTGGAGTTTCATCCGCCGAACCAAAGCTACGGAAGCAGTCTATTAACCGTATGAAATTACATCCGATAAAGAGATTTTAGCATGCGCAAACCAAGAGAATTATCACTAAAGGGGAAAATCGGCGCCTATGGAGTGCTTGCACTCTTTGCCGCATTTTCACTTTATCCCATTTTAATGGTTTTCTCAGTATCCCTGCGTCCAGGTGATCGGTTGTTGAGCAAATCGCTGGCATTGATCCCGGAGAACGCCTCCCTGCAGACTTATGTCAAACTGTTTACCCAGGAGCCGTTTTTGCGTTGGATGACGAACAGCCTGATCGTCTCTCTGGTGGTGACGCTGGTCGGTGTAGGATTGGCGGCGACTGCGGGTTATTCATTCTCGCGTTATAAATTTCGCGGACGCGATACGGCGATGATCGGTTTGATCACCACGCAAATGTTCCCGGTCACCATGTTGCTTTTGCCGCTCTTTATCATGCTCATCAAGATCAAGGCTTATGATAATTATATGGGATTGATTATCGCCTATTCAGCAACCGCTTTGCCGTTCACCATCTGGCAGATGAAGGGATATTATGACACCATCCCCTACAGCTTGGAAGAGGCGGCCCGTATCGACGGATGTTCTGAATTCGGAATTTTCCACAGAATCGTATTGCCTCTGGCTGCGCCTGCACTGGTGATCACCGCGCTTTTTTCTTTTATGACGGCCTGGTCGGAATATTTGGTCGCTGCGGTTCTTATTCAGGATCAAAATCTGTTTACCCTGCCTCTGGGACTCAAATCCTTTCAGTCCAACATGGAGGTCTCCTGGGGGCTCTATTCTGCCGGAGCGGTGATTGTGAGCCTGCCGGTTGTCCTCATTTTTTTAACCCTGAGTCGCTGGTTAATATCCGGCCTGACGCTGGGCAGTGTAAAAGGATAACATCCCATGGTCGATTTTTTAAAAATGTCCAAACCAGACCGTCGCCAGTTGGGCAATTCGATAACGTCCTGGAGTTACAAGCCCAAATACAGTGTCTCGCTGATCGTTTTTTTAGTCGGGCTGGTGATCGCCGGGATTATTTTTTCACTGACTTATCTGCGGCATCTGGCGCCCTGGCTCAACAAAATCCCCAGCAGCCTGATTTATGTCTTGTTGTTGTTCATCGGGCCGCTGTTGAACATCATTCGCGGATTGGGCAGGGAGCGCCGCTACACCTTGTACGAGCTTGGTCTTACGATTGATGTTAAGGTTAATGACGCGTCACCAGGCGAACAAAAGGTGCATGATTGGCTGGAGTTCAGCGGCTGCAAATATGATGAAAAAGGCGTCACGCTTTTATCGTCTGCGAAAATCCCCAAGCGGATCCGATTGCTCAGCTCGGCCAATGCCGCGGGCATTTACTCCATCTGTCGCGACCGCATCAGCCAAGCTCATTCGCGGAAAATGCAGTCAGCTCGATGAATTTAATTCGATGCTCTTATAATATGTGACGCAAAGATATGCCGGAGCTTCCAGAAGTCGAAACATTGTGTCAAAGCTTAAAGCCCCATGTTCTCAATCGCCGAATTCTGGCCGTACAGGTGTTTGAAACGAGACTGCGTAAAGCGGTCGCCGAAGCGGATCTGCAACAGTGGGTGACCCATCAAACGATAAAAAGCCTTGAGCGACGCGCAAAATATCTGCTCTGGCGGCTCAGCAATGAGGCGACAGTCGTATTCCATTTGGGGATGAGCGGAAGGCTGGGCGTGTTTTTCGACTCATCCTCTCGGGAAAAGCATACGCATGTGGTTTTTCAGTTAGAAAATTGCCAGGTTCATTTTCGTGATCCGCGAAAGTTCGGGTTGATCGATGTGATTCCTCCGCATCAGCTTGCGCGCTATGCGGGATTTGAAAAATTAGGAATTGAACCGTTATCTCCGGATTTTTCTGCCGCAGCGATTACAAAAAGTGTGGGAAAATCCAAAAAACCCATTAAATTGTGGATAATGGATGCGCAAAATGTGGTTGGAGTCGGTAATATTTATGCAAATGAAGTGCTCTTTGATGCCCGTATCCACCCACTGCGTCCGGCGTTCACCTTGTCTGAAACTGAAACAAGCCAATTGGTGATGAGCATCAAACATGTGTTAAAGACCGCGGTGAACCGCGGAGGAACGACGCTGAATGATTTTCGTGATGCGGAAGGTGAGCCGGGCTTTTTTCAAATGGATCTTCAAGTCTATCAAAAAACCGGGCAACTGTGCGGGGTTTGTGGTGCTGAGATTCAAAAAAGTCTCTTGAGCGGTCGCAGCACTTTTTATTGCCCAAACTGTCAAGTCTAAGTCAGCAACTTTGTTCATCTGCCTTTCTCGAAAAATGCAGTAAGGAAGCGAAATGGCAGAGTGTTTTACACCTTGGGAGTCGAGCCATGAAAAGACAGTTATTCTTCCTTTTATTATTCACCATGATCTCTACAGCTTTCACCAAAACCCAACCGGGGAAAAGTTGTCTCTCCGCCGGTCTGACGAATCTGGGTAAAGAATTTGGTTACGGACGAATGATTTCACCCACCACCATGTTGCTGGCGGAGGGGACGATCAGCTATGTCACCGCCAGTGAAGAGTCAACCTTTGGAGATACGACGACCGACGGACCGCAAATGGACACCTTTGAGATGGCTATTTATCCGGAATTCCGATTTTACGCTTTACCCAAGGCAAAGGCCACGCCTTATTTCGGCCTATATGGAATTTTGGGGATCGGTTCCTCCTCCTCCGATGAGCCGACGAGCGGCGAAGTTTCGTCGACTGTCACCAACATGTCCAGTTTCTCGATCGGCATCGGTGCTTCATTCGGAGTTGAATTCTTTTTCAATGACTTTGTCAGCATAGCTGCGAACGCCCGCGTGGCGCAATTTTATACCAAGACGGAAAAGGCCGAGACGGATAACGGCTACAACACGATGGAAGATGTGCACAAAGCCACCAGTCTGCAGGTTCAATTGCAGCCGGCGTTATTCGTGCGGATTTACTTTTAAAGGAGATTCTCAATGACTAAAAATGTATCGCGAAGAGATTTCACCCGCACCGTTGTGGGCGCGGCAGCCGTAGCGGCAGCCTCTGTACCTTCCCGCATTCTGGGTGCAAACGATAAAATCACCATTGCTGTTGCCGGTGTGAACGGCCGAGGCCGCAATCACATCGACGAATGGACGAGAATCCCGGGTGTGGAAGTCAGTTGGATTGTAGAGCCGGACAGTCGCCTTTACCCGGAGATTGAAAAAATGGTGGTGGAAAAGCAGGGGAAAAAGCCCAAATTTACCGCCGATATCCGCAAGGCGCTTGAAGACAAGGAGCTGACAGCGGTATCAACGGCCAGTCCCGATCATTGGCATGCTTTGTTGGCGATTTGGGCGATGCAGGCCGGCAAACATGTTTATGCTGAAAAACCCTTGAGCCACACGATCTGGGAAGGACAAAAAATGGTCGAGGCCGCGCGCAAATATAATCGCGTGGTGCAATGCGGAATGCAGAACCGCAGTATTTATGGCGTTCGTAAGGCTATTGAATATCTTCAGTCCGGTGAATTGGGTGAAATTTACATGGCCAAAGGGCTGTGCTACAAGAACAGAAACACCATAGGGCATTTTGCCAATACCGCGGTTCCGGAAGGTCTCAATTATGATCTGTGGTTGGGCCCGGCGCAATGGCGGCCGTACAATCCGCAATTCGTGCATTATAAATGGCATTGGTTTTGGGATTTCGGCTGCACTGATTTGGGAAACCAAGGCCCGCATCAAATGGACATCGCCCGTTGGGGGATGAATAAAAATGACATGCCGCAAAAGATCAAATGCGTCGGGGGAAAATTCGCGTTTATTGATGATCAGGAGACGCCCAACACCCAGCTGGCGACTTGCGAATGGGAAGATGGAAAGATCATTCAGTTTGAAGTGCGTGGATTATACACCAATGGTGATGCGGATGTTAATATCGGCAATCTCTTTTACGGCACCAAAGGGTGGATGAAAATTGATGGTGATCAATGGTATACCTATTTCGGTTTTAAAAACGAACCGGGTCCAAAATTTGAAGGTGGGGGAGATGTTGCCGATCCCAACAATCTCGCCGGTGCAGGAGGATCGGCTCATTTTATGAATTTTATCGATGCCGTCCGTGCAGACGATTGGACCATGCTGAATGGCGACGTCCAGGAAGGACACCGATCAACGGCGCTCTGCCATTTGGCCAATATTTCCTATCGTTTGGGCAGAGAGGTGCGGTTTAATGATCGTAATTTCCGCTTTATCGGAGATGATGAGGCCGATACCTTTTTGAGTAAAGAATATCGTTATCCTTTTATAGTCCCGGAAAATGTGTGATCCGGCAATAAAAAAAGCCTCCGTTATCAAACGGAGGCTTTTTTATTGGATATGATATTGATCGGGGATGATTAGTACATATCGCCCATTCCGCCGCCCGGAGGCATCGGCGGGGCAGACGGTTTCTCTTCTTTTTTCTCGACAATCGTCGCTTCAGTCATGAGCAACAATCCGGCAACGCTCGCTGCATTTTCGAGCGCGATGCGGGATACTTTGGCCGGATCAATGACGCCGGCTTCGTACAGATCTTCAAAGACCTCAGTCGCTGCATTAAAGCCGAGAGCGCCTTTGCCTTCTTTGACTCTCTGAACGACAATTGAACCTTCCCAACCGGTATTTTCAACGATCTGGCGGATGGGTTCTTCCAGAACGCGCATTAAGATATCAATGCCGATCTGCTCGTCGCCGTTGACTTGGACGTTCTTTAAAGCAGGCAGAGCGCGAATAAAGGCAACACCACCGCCGGGGACGATGCCTTCTTCCACGGCTGCACGGGTTGCGTGCAGAGCGTCTTCAACGCGGGCTTTCTTTTCCTTCATCTCGACTTCAGTGGCTGCGCCGACTTTGAGGACAGCGACGCCGCCTGCCAATTTGGCCAGGCGTTCCTGAAGTTTTTCTTTATCATAATCGGATGTGGTGGTCTCGATTTGTTTTTTCAGTTGCGAAATGCGGCCTTTGATATCATCAGATTTGCCGGCGCCTTCAACGATCGTGGTATTGTCTTTATCGATCGTGATGCGTTTGGCGCGTCCGAGGTCTGACAGGGTGGCATTTTCCAGTTTGAAACCGGCTTCTTCAGAAATAACGCGGCCGCCGGTCAGAATCGCAATATCTTCCAACATGGATTTGCGGCGATCGCCAAAACCAGGCGCTTTGACCGCTGCGACGCGCAGGGTGCCGCGGAGTTTGTTGACAACCAGCGTCGCCAATGCTTCGCCTTCGATATCTTCGGCAATGATCAGCATCGGCTTGCCCATCTGAGCAACTTTTTCAAGAATCGGCAATAAATCTTTCATGGCGCTGATTTTTTTGTCATGAATGAGAATGAGCGGATCATCCAATGCGGCTTCCATGGCTTCAGGGTCAGTGACGAAATAGGGGGAGAGATAGCCGCGGTCAAACTGCATACCTTCGACCACATCGAGGGTGGTTTCGGTGGATTTGGCTTCTTCGACGGTGATGACGCCGTCTTTGCCGACTTTTTCCATGGCATCCGCGATCAACTGGCCGATTTCTTCATCATTATTGGCGGAAATGGAACCGACCTGAGCGATTTCTTTTTTGCCCGGGAGGGGTTTGCTCATTTTATGAATTTCGGCGACGACAGCTTTGACGCCTTTGTCCAGGCCGCGTTTGATGGCGGTGGGATTGGCGCCGGCGGTGACATTCTTCAAACCTTCACGAACGATGCCCTGCGCCAAAACAGTCGCGGTGGTTGTCCCGTCACCGGCGATATCGCTGGTTTTCGAAGCGACCTCTTTAACCATCTGGGCGCCCATATTCTCAATCGGGTTCTCGAGTTCGATCTCTTTAGCAACCGTGACGCCGTCTTTGGTGATCGTCGGGGCGCCGAATTTTTTATCGATAACGACATTACGACCCTTCGGGCCCAGCGTCGCTTTGACTGCATTGGATAACTGGTCGACGCCGCGTTTTAATGCGTTGCGGGCCTCGACATCAAAAGTAATAATTTTTGCCATAATCTGGATACCTCCAATTTATCGAAAATAGATTCAGTTAAATAACCGCGAGAATATCACTCTCGCGCATGATCAGATAGTCGTCGCCGTCGATGGTCACTTCGGTGCCGGAATATTTTCCGTAGAGAATCTTGTCGCCGACATGCACTTCCATCGCGACTTTTTCGCCCTTGTCCGATATTTTGCCGGGGCCAACCGCGACGACTTCGCCTTGTTGCGGTTTTTCTTTGGCAGTGTCGGGGATATAAATGCTGCCGACTTTGGCTTCCAGCTGTTCAAGGGGTTTAACGACAACTCGATCAGCCAACGGTTTAATTTTCATAAAAATCCTCCTTGTTAATCAATCGTTAATGTTTGCATTAGCACTCTACATGAATGAGTGCTAACAGCGCAGCAGAATATATCATATTTTTATTGAAAAGCAAGAAAAAAATGATAAATTCATTATATTTTCTAATATTTTGATGCGAATGAGGCACGAAAGGATTCAACAGGCTTTGTAACGGCGTAGAGATGAAATTGTACATAAGTCTTTGATTTTTTTGATATCGAAACGATTTTTCCCTTGACATTCATGATCATTCAATTTATATTTAACAAATGTCGCAAAGTGTAATACAAATACATTTTCGCGTTTGAACCTCACATAATCGAGTTCACAATCCATTATGCTGTTGCAGTGAATCAAGCACACGGGGTGCGACATGAAAGATTTCGTCGAGTACATTGTAAAACACCTGGTTGATAATCCTGATGCGGTCAAAGTGTCAGAGGTCGTAGGGGAGACAACCGTCGTTTACGAACTGAAAGTGGCTCAACCCGACATGGGTAAAGTGATCGGCAAAAATGGTCGAACCGCTCATGCCATTCGCGTCCTCTTGAGTGCAGTGGCGCGCAAGGCCGGAAAGCATGCGACCTTGGAGATTTTGGAATAACTTGATCTATACACCATTGTGCGATCGAGAGTAGGGACTAGATTTGAGTGTTTCGAAAGTGTGAGAATCCATCAGTATGGATGATGGGATTCTTTATTTATGGTACTGGGGACCTCTTAAAATCGTGCAGGCGCGGAAAATCTGCTCCAATAAAAAAAGTGCCGCCATTTCATGCGTAAAAGTCATTTTCGAAAGAGAAAGCCTCTCGTTCGAACGCGCTTTGACATGTTCGGAAATTCCCAGCGGACCGCCAATGATAAAAGTGATTTGCCGGATGCTCTGTTGTGAAATCTGATCGAGCAGGCGGGAAAATCCTTCCGACGGATAGGTTCGGCCTTCTCGATCAAGAACTATGACATATTCTTTTTCGGTCAATTTTGCTTCTATTCTTTTCCCCTCCCGCTCTAAAACCTCCCGCGGCGTCAATGATGCGATTTTTTCCGCTTTGACCGCCGTCATCTGCATCGGATAATAATGGTCAATTCTTCGACAATAGTGGCGAACAAGTGCATCAATATGCTCGTCCTCAATTTTGCCCACGGTCAATAGGTTGATTTTCAAGGCGCCGTCTCCTCAGGCTGATCAGTTAAACATCCTGTTTTGCCAGGCAGCAGCTTCTTCGAACGCCGCCATGCTGAACTCGTGCGGACGATCTCAAGCTGTGGATCATTCTGTTAACGGTTAATTTATGCAGGTTACCGCATTTTATCAACCATTATAATATTTG
>RPQV01000127.1 GCA_003818595.1 Calditrichota bacterium | reverse complement strand
AATTCTCCCGAATTCCGGATGCCAAGATCACCTTCTCGGACCGAGGCGCGGAAGCGATGATGGGCAGCGGCGGCGATATCGTCGTCAATGTCATCGGTCATGACCTGAAAATGGCTGAAGCGATGGCCAATGAAATCCTGGCTAAAATAGATAAAATACCGGGCATTGTTTCCAGTGAAACCAGCGTACACGAGGCCCGGCCTGAATTGCTGATCAACCTCGATCGTCAGCGGATATCCGATCTGGGTCTCAGCACAGCTCAAGTCGGACAGACCGTCAGCACGAGTATTCTCGGAAGCGTCGCCACCCGTTACCGCGATGCCGGTGATGAGTATGATGTCCGTCTCCAATTGGCCAAAGCGATGCGAGAATCTAAAGAAGACCTCGACAATATCCTGGTGATGACGCCGACCGGTAAGCAAATACCGCTTCGGGCGATTTCAACGATAGAGTACGGCAAATCGCCGCAGGAAATTACTCGTGAAGATCAGGAACGGTATGTCAGTGTGACGGCTGATGTCAGCGGCCGCGACCTGCGCAGCGTCACTGGAGATGTCAAAAAGATGCTCGCGACGGTGCCTGTACCGCCAGATTTTCGCCTCGAAATCAGCGGCACTGCAGAGGATTTGCAGGAATCCTTCATGTACCTCGGCTTGGCCGCACTCGTCGCCATTCTGCTGACTTATATGGTGATGGCCTCGCAATTCGAGTCGTTTGTTGATCCGTTCATCATTTTGTTCACCATTCCGCTGTCATTCATCGGCGTAGCCTGGGGACTCTTGTTGACCGGCACCACATTGAGCGTCATGGCGCTGGTCGGCGTGGTCATGCTGGTGGGAATCGTGGTCAATAACGGCATTGTGCTAGTTGATTACATCAACCAACTGCGCGATCGCGGAGTCGAGCTGTTCGAGGCCGCTGTTCAGGCCGGCGGCGTTCGTCTGCGCCCGGTTCTGATGACCGCTCTGACCACCATCTTCGGCATGATTCCTTTGGCAATGGGGTTCGGCGAGAGCGGCGAACAATGGGCGCCCCTTGCGCGCGCTGTTGTGGGTGGATTAACGGTCTCTACAGTATTGACACTTGTCATCGTACCCATCATTTATGTTCTGGTAGAACTCTATTCAGCCAAACGTCGCCAGAAACATGAGGCCAAGAGACGTTCGCGTCTCGAAAAACAATTGGCAGATTCAAAAGCATGACAAAAATAAACGCAGGCGGAAACGCCTGCGTTTATTTTTCTGCCGACTGGGCGGCAGTCGGCAACTTGACCGTAAACTTGGAACCCTTTCCCTCCCGACTTTCAGCCAATATATCCGCACCTTCACGCTTCAACAGCGTATAAGATAAATAGAGCCCCAATCCCGTCCCCTCGGATGGACCTTTGGTCGTAAAAAAGGGGGTGAAAATATGGTTCATATTTTCTGCCGAAATACCGACGCCGCTATCCCGGAATTCAACATAGACCCATTGATCATCTTTGCCGACGTAGTTGCGAATAGAGAGGTCTCCCCCATTCGGCATGGCCTGAACGGCATTGAGAATGATATTCAGAAATACCTGTTTGAGGGAATCGATGTTGAGAATTACTCGAGGAGTGTTCTTCAATTCCGTCGTAACTTTGACATTTTGATGTTGTATCTCTTTATTGACAAGAGACAACGTATTTCTCAGCAGAGCGATGACGTCGATTTTTTCCTTGACAAATTCCGAATGGCGGGAGAAGCGTAATAAATTTTCAATGATGGCGGAGGCACGCTGGACATTCGCATGAATTGAGCGCAGCTTTTTGTCTATTTCCGGGAATTGATGGTTCAAATCGTTTTCAATGGTGTAGCGAACGGTTTCGATGATATTGAGCGGATTACGCAGCTCATGCGCGATTCCCGAAGACAGAAGACCGACGGATGCCATTTTTTCCGACTTGATCAACTGGCGTTCCATTTCCTTTTGATCAGTCACATCTTTGGTGTACTCGACAATGAATTCCGGTTGTCCGGCCAAATTACGCATGGGGAATGTCCAGATATGATAGATATGGTGATTATGATAAATCTCATGAAAATGTGATTCACCCGATACCATGGTCTTGGTTGCCGGACAGCCTTCGCACGGTTTTTCAGCACTGAATAAGGCCTGATAACACATTTTCTTTTCGAGTGAACGAGCGGTGTTGCTGGTGAATTCCAGATAGCGCTTATTTCCCATTTGCAGCAGAAAACCGTTATTAATCACGCAGATCAAATCAGTAATTCCATTAAAGAGGGAGAGCAACCGCTGCTGGCTGAGGAGCAATTGGCGGTGCATTTTTATTTTTTCGCTGATATCAGTGACAAAAAGCTCGATGAATTCCACATTGGCGGCATGAACCAGGCAGCCGATGATTTCAGTGGGAATGACGCGCTTTTGCGGCGTGATCAGTTTGACATTATCGGCTTCTGCGCGACCGTTCTTTTTGATATTGGAAAAGAATGTCTCGATGAGAGCCTGCTGCTCGGGAGCGACAAGATTGAAAAAAGCTTTTTGACTCCACACTTCCGCAGGTATGGCGAGCAGAGTCTCTGCACTATTGTTCATCTGGTCAATGTGAAACGTCTCCGCATCGAGGACAAAAATAGCCACATTGGCGTTATGAAAAAGATCGTAATAGCGTTTTCGGCTGGCTTCCAGTTGCTGAGACAGATGATTTTCGCGGATGGCGCGAGTGAGTACGCGCGGCAACAAATCAAAATGCTCGGGCGCTTTGGTGATATAATCTTGGGCGCCGTGCCGCATTGCCTGAACGGCGATTTGTTCATCGCCCTGGCCGGTCAGCATCACCACCGGAATGTGCGGATAGAGCTTTCTGATGTTCTGTAGCACCTCCAGCCCGGTGGTCGACGGCAGGTGATAATCCAAGGTGACAATGTCAAAAGTATCTTTTGCCAATTTCTCCAGCGCCGCGGGAGCATCATTCACCGTGAGCACTTCGAAAGGTGGTGTATTTCGCATCAGGCGCAGTTGGATAATGCGGGCCTGCTGAACATCGTCTTCAACCACCAATACTTTCGGAGAATGATTCATACGTCACTCCTGGGTTACGACTTTACGGCTTGTCGGCAAAGCTTTGGGAAGTGTAAATTTAAATGTCGCTCCTTTGCCTTCAACTGATTCCACCCATACTCGTCCCCGATGAAGCAAAACAGCATGTTTAACGATTGCAAGTCCCATTCCTGTCGAGCCCGCTGTATCCTGATCGCCTTTGTAGAACAATTCAAAGACCTTTGCATGCAGTCCAGGAGGTATTCCGGGACCATTGTCACTGATGAAAAACTCGAACTCGTTATCGTGATCCGCATAGCCGATGACCAATCGAGGCTGATCATTTTTGCAGGCAAAACGTGCGCCGTTCAGCAGCAAATTCGTAAAAACCTGCATCAATGCTGCAGAGTTGGCGATTACCACAGGCCAGTCATCAGGAATATTCAGTTTTAATCCATAATCATCCACCCAACGCGACAAGAGAGAACTTGCAGCCCTGATGATTTCGCCAAGGTTTACTGGGTTGAACGTTTCCAGCTTGCCAATTTGGTAGAGATTGAGCAGGTCCACAATCATCCTCTCGAGAATTTCCAGATTGGTCATCATTCTGAGGAGATACTTCTGAGGCTGTTCAGACTGCCGCGTTCCCACGTCATTGGCAAGCAAAGTGACAAAACTGCGCAGATTTTGCAGCGGAGTTTTAAAGTCATGGGAGATTACGGCCAAAAGGTGCTCCATTTCTCCCGCCTTGTGTTGCAGTTTCATGAACAGGTCGTTTACGTGCACCCATTTTACAACATTCTTGAGCAGAGGTTGAAGAATTGTTTCGCGAAAAGGCGTAAAGGACTGTTCGGTATCCCATTCGAAAAACAAGAGCGCATAAAGATTTCCGTCATGAACCAACGGCGCCAGGACAAAAGGTACAAAGGCCTGAAATCCATTTTCAGCAGCAGCATCATCGCACAATTCCAAAAATTCACCGGGCAAATGATAGCAGCGCGATTCGCTGATCTGTGCCAGGGTTTGGAAGATCGTCGCGGCTTTATCTTCTCGGATATAACGTCGCATCTCGGAAGGCAGCTGCTGGAAAACCTCCATGAGCGAATGTGCGGAAGAATTCAGGCACAATATCATGTCTTTAGGTTTAATACATTCTTTGAAATGCTCTAAAAAAATGTGCAGAAAATCATCAGCAGGGAAAGCATCAATAAGGGCCAAGTTGATCTGTACCAGACTATTCATGTGGCGATGGCGTGCCTGGTTCTCGCGAAAGCGGCGATGAATCGTCGCCATCCCCGCCCAAATCCCCGCCGCCTGTTTGATAAAATCCCGATCATGGGCAGAAAAATCAACGCCGGAAATTCTCCCTAAACTCAAATTGCCCAAATACTCCTTTTCCTTCATGACGAGCGTACTGAAATGATAGTGAAGTGAAGAAGATAACGGAGCGTTTGTATTTTTCTTTGCCGGATTAACAGGAGGATTCTGATGAGCTGTCAGCCAGCCGAGTTCGGACCCTTCGACAGGATGCCATTGGCACGATTCGCCAAGGATATCAGCCGTCTTTTGAGTGCAGAGAATAATGGCGTGTTCACCCTCAGCGGGATCAACCAATGTCGACATGGAAATGAGATCGAATGGCAGTTCCTGTCTCAGCTCGACAGCCATCTTTGCCCACAATTCCTGCTGGGAAAGATCATAGATGGGAAGTTCGGCGCAGGCGCGGCTAAATCGGCCGAGTCGTTCAACTTCTATCAGCTTGAGATGTTCAAGCCGCCGCGCGAGCAGCATATTCATATAAATTGCCACGGATTTCAACTCGACTTCAACGTGCGTCCAGGATTGTGGATCGCGGCAAAAAAGACAAATGATTCCGGTAATCTCTTCCCCTTGATGCATCAGCAAGGCGGCGACGGAACGATAATCCAATCGCTGCGCCGATTTGAGCCATAATTTGAAGGCATCTTCCTGTTCGACATCGTCAAGAAAGAGGGATTGATTCAGGCGAAAAACATTTTGAAAAAAATCGATATAGAGGTCATTCCATTTTCTTCTATCCGTCTCATGAACATCCGATGTAATTTCGCAAGTCATCAAAGGAGTCAACCGATGACGTTGATCAGCTGTCTGCAGCGTGACATATAAGGCATGATATCGTTCAGCCAACAGAGCTATAGGCCGACTGCAGTCCTTCACCACGTCAGCTGTGAAAGAAAGATTTGCGCACAGTCGAGCGAAATCGGACAACCATCCGTCAGCAACCGGGACGCTCAACCGGTGTCGAGGCATTAGAATGATGAGCACTTTTTCCGCGTCTCCCTCCCGCATGACCGTTTCATTCATCATGCAGGGAATATGCTCATTTTTCTTGGTGATGAAAATAGCCGCTTCCTGGTCATCGATTCCCTTCGGATCACTTGAACGGATGACGTGCGAGACGGGCAAGTCGATAAATAACTCCTGGTTGCCGCCATAAAGAGACAGCGCGGCATCATTGGCTTCCTCAAAACGATCGGCAGGTCGATTCACAACAACAGCAGGAAAGGGTATGGCCTGCAACGTGGTGATATATTTGTCTTTCCAGAAAGATGTATTTGTCTCGCAGCGGCGAAAGTGAAGACGCCATTGCCGCCGTTCCAAAGCAAAGGTCGCATGACATGCCGCCTGCTCGATGAGTCTGATCTCCTCCAGTTGAAACGGAATGGGACGAGAACGGGCCACATAGAGACAACCCAACACATCATCGGGCGTAAAAAGCGGTATGAACAACTCGGCCTTCATCGACGGCAATACCGGATTGAGAGGATTTTGACGGGAAAAACTTTTCCGATACATGAGGATGTCAGAGACGAAAGCCTCTTCATAAGCAATGGACACGCTCTCCTGTTCTGTCTGGGAAGGATTATATGGATTTTTGGCAATGAACTGTTTTTCAAACAAGTCATTATGGAAAATGAGAATGGTGTTGCAGGGGATGATTTTTTTTAGCGATTCAATAAAATGGCGTTCGAATCCCGCAGGATCGGAGATAAGAGAGACCTCCTGTGAAAACTGACAAATGAGATCAAGTTTTTCTTTTTCAATGGGTTGCATTGATATTTTTCTGGTAATAATCAACGGCAATTGGAATGACGGTCTGAATCGTCTTTCTCAAGCTGAACGGCAATACTGCGCCCGCGGCGTACTTGTGTCCGCCTCCACCCCAAATGCCTGCCAACGTATTGACAGCGATTTTCCCTTTTGAACGAAAACTGACTTTGGTTGCCCCGTCGTTTGCTTCCGTAAACATCAGACTCATCTGTACCCCGTTGATAAATCGCGGTAATTCAGAAAATCCTTCTGTTTCCCATAAAGCAGCTCCTGTTTCGCGCAACCTGTCCTGCGAAAGCACGTACCAGGCGATATGATTGTCGCATTCAAAACGCATATCTCTCAACAACTCGCCCATTAATCTGCTTCGGGAAATGGAATAGCTCTCATATATTCTGGAATATATGTTCAGAAAATTGACGCCGCTTTCAAGCAATTCCGCGGCGATTCGGTGTGTTCTTCCGGTGGTATTGTTGAAACGAAATGAGCCGGTGTCGGTGAGCAGACAGACATAGATCGCCTCCAGCATCGTCATCGTCATGTCGGCATTCACAGACTGCAGAATCAGGTAGATCAATTCCCCAGTCGACGAAGCAGTCGCGTCGATCAAATTGACCTGACCGATTGGCGCCCTGACCAAATGATGATCAATGCACATGAGTGGAATATTCATTTGCTGAATATCGTCGGCAATCTTACCCAATCGACCCCATTCACTCACATCGACGACAATACAGGCATCCGCATGACGAAAGAGTTCTGTGGAGTCCGCATACAGTTTGATCTCTTGCAAAGGATCTAAAAATGTAAAATAATGAGGGACGGGATCATCATTCACGATGGTGACCTGTTTCCCCTGTGCTCGCAAATAATCCCTGATCGCCACCTCGCTGCCGACGCCGTCGCCATCCGGATTAATATGAGTACTGATCAGAATATTTTGTCGATCCTGCAGAAAGTCCGAGAACCGTCGCGATAGTTCGTCCATCAGCCCATCCAATCAATCGTTGACGGTCAAATGGAAAACAGCAATATTGCCGACAAAATCTTCAGCCTTGATGGCGATTTCATGCGCTCCTCCCTCATCAGCCGCAACAGCAAAGGTTTCTGTTTTGGAATCATAAATTCCATCGAGAGGATCAATTGCCTGCCATTCTTTCGCATCGATGCTAAATGCGACTCGCGTCAGAATGCTCCATTCGTCTTTGATCTCAAAAGTGATCCTGTTTTCCAAGAGCCGTTTGACAGAGCCTGGCGCCAATAGGGGCGGAGTGTTGTCGACCAAAAACGGTTGCGAGATATCCTCCGTAATGCATGCGTTTGGCCCGACATTGGCAAGACTATCATCCGCACTAATTTTTATTTCGTACCACCCGTCGGCCATGGAGGCAGTATCCCATGAATAGAAATTGCTGCTCAAATTCTCAGCCAATGAACGCCAATATCGTTGATCCTTTTGCCGGTAAGATAGCGAAAACAGCAAAAGATCAAAATTGGGATCATCAAAAGACCAGTCAATTGTGCGAAAGCCGGGTTTTACGGTTTTATTGCCCAACGGCGCGGAGAAGAAAATCCCTTCCCGCTGTTTATTTCTCTCCGCTTCGTAAAAATCGCCGGGCGCATGAATATAAATGAATGTAATTTCCGGAGCGATATTGTTCTGAATATAGCTGATGGTCACCTTGTCGATACAAGTTTCGCGCTGCAAAAAATCAACCCTCCATTGAACAAACCGTGCCGGTGGACTCACAACGGCATAATTTTGATCCTGTACGATGACGGGCTTCCATTCGCTCCACGAGGCTGAAGGTTGTTCTGTATTGCCGGAACGGGTAAAAAAAGCAACCGCATTCCGGGAGCCGGTTCCTTCCCATTGCAGTTTTCCCCATTTGGAAACCAAGCCCGCATCAAATGAATCAGAGGTAAAATCGGAGCTGTCGGATAATTCCGGATTCAGCTGATAAAGACGTGCGGGATTGGCGGTTGAAAAAACGATACTATTCTTTAGGGTATGAAAGCAGGTGATTTGTTCCTCTTCGGTCTCAAAAAGCAATGATAATTCACCTCGGGGATTTAAGGTGTGCACTTGGCCTCGCTTACCACTGCCGACCAGCAGCATATTGTCTTCATAAAAGGCAATTGTCTGAATCTGATCATCGACAGTCGCCCAAAGGTTTT
>RPQV01000126.1 GCA_003818595.1 Calditrichota bacterium | reverse complement strand
GATATTTCTGAAGCGTTTGCCGGGAAAAAAACAACAGGTAAAACCGGAATTTGAATTTCTGTAAATTGTATAGTGGTCACATTAAATAAATCCTGCCGGGGAATCCTGACCACATCTTCCTGCCATCGCGGCACAGTGAACAGCGGCTGAAACTGCTCATTTTTTCTCTGCGCGATATGATCAAGATCGGGGTGAATGTTGGGATCATTTATTTCAACCTTTGCATAAGCGAGATGTTCACCCCATTCTGATTCAGGTACCCGCCAGGTATCATCTAATTTAATGGTGATCGAATCACCTGCTGATAGGGGTTCGATGAATTCCTCCCCCCAAATCTTTCCTATCCTTCCCTCTCTCAGCTGATTTTTAAGCTGGTTTATTTCTTTCTCATTCTGCTGCCGGGCGATGAAAACCGATAATTTATAAATCGGCGTTTCGACTTGGCCCTTATTGGCAAGCTTTACACAAATTTCTCCCTGTCTGTCATCGCTGCGCCCCTTTATCAGGGGGTCATATTGAAGATAAATATCTTCAACTGTCAGCTGAGGGCGCGAAATATGAATGGTGCGAAAATAGTCAGAGCCGTGAGCTACCTGCACATGATTATCCAGATCAACCGCCAAGACGGTCCAGTAATAGGAGCAGAATTTATCGGGGGACAACTCCAGATTCATGGCTTGCGGATGATCGGTTTTACGACAGATGATCAGCTTGTTGCGCAATTCCTCTGAGCGGCTGTTCATATCATCTTCGGATGTGGGTTGATAAGTTGAAACAAATTCTGCAAAATTGCTTTTCGCCATATTCACGGCTTGATCAAAATGACCTTTGTCGGCATCCATGATCAGATAGAAGCGTATTTCATCCCAAGGATCAGGATCACTTGTCTCCTGCACCGACAGGTTAATCTGAGTTCCTGTTATCGTTTCCTGATCTGCCGGTCTTGTCAATGCAAAAGGCTCCGGTCCGCTGACAAAAAGGCTCAATCCGGCACGGTTCACATCATTTAGAATGTCCCCGCTGCCTGAGTGGCAAAAATCAGCCGTCAAATCCCGGTTGGATCGGATCGGCAGCAGAAGAGGCAGATTGCGGCTGCCGAGGCGTAGCCCCGCGCTGAAACTGAAACCGCCGACATGACGTCTGGATTCATATCCGGCACGAATCCCGATCAAATTCCTCCACCAAAATTCACCACCCAAGGCGAATGCATTTCCGAAATGTTCATACTGATGGAGCGCAGTGCTGATTGAAAGGCTGTAGGTTTCATGCGTGCCGCAATTGAGCGAAAAACCGAATCTTTTCAGCATCGGAATGGTAGTCCGTTCACTGAGAAACTTGAGCGGCAAGAGCTCTGCATTCTGCGCCGCAAAGCCGAACAAGATTTCCAAGTATTTAAAAACTCCCCAATTCACCTCCGCTCTTCCAGTTCGCAACATCAAACCGTAATCAAGAAACGATCCAAATGCAGACGATTGAGCCAAAGTACTTGAAACGCCTTTTAGTGATACTCCCAGCGAAACATGCTCACCGATTAACGGCAGCCAATCCAGCCGTTGAGCAGCAGAAACCGCAAACACCAGTGACTGCGCTGATACCGGCGATTGCAGTCCATCGGTACTGTCCCATTCAGGCATGCCCAAGTAGACAAGTCCGACGCCCAAGGTCGATTTCCGACTGCCGACAAATTGTTTCTGTCCCGTCCATTGGAATGAATAGTGGGATGTTTCGGCAATCCATTTTGTATAATCGGCCGAGACTTGAAATCGGCGGTTGAATCCGAGTCCGCCGGGATTGTAGAAAATATGATATGCCTGGTCATAGGCACCGGTAATTGATCGTGCGAGGCCGTTCTGGCGCGTCCCGATTCCGATATCTGTAAAGTTGGATCCATAATATGGCTGTCCATTTAAGGTCAAAGATAATAGACAAAAGAGCGCAAATACCAGAATTGATTTCATAGGATGAACCCTCCTCTCAGCGAACCACAACAAATTTTTTCCAGCTTTTGAAGGTACCGGCTTCCAGAGTTACAATGAAAACATCTGAACCCACAGAACTGCCTTTTTCATCAATCAGATCCCAGCGATACCGTCTTTCACCCGCTTCCTGGTGAATCTCTCCGAAATCTTTGACCAGGCGGCCTGAGATATCTAAAATCTGCAGTTTGAGATCATATGCTGAGCGGACGCCAATGATTATTTCAAATATTTCTCCGGAAACATCCGGCTCTATCTTGTTGTGCGTCAGCCGCAAATATTCATCCGCCTTGATGGCTGCTGCACAGGTTTGTGAAGTTTGGGATTCATTGAAAATATCTATCGTATGCCATTCGAATGATACAGACTCTCTTCCTGATTTTCCATGAAGGCTGATATTGCCGCGATATAAAACAAGGGTATCGTTTGGGGCGGTAATGCCCCCATTCGCAATGACCTCTGTTGTGCCGTCAGGCCAATAGGCTGCCAATTCCCAGGAAGCTAATGGTGCATGGCTCAGCGCTCGGAAGACCAGCGTATCATCCGGTGAATAAACCCCGCTGCTGACCGGACAAAAGAGTTCCGGAGCTCTGTAGCTCATGCGGGCATAGACTGTGTCCGCATCACTGTTATTTGTCGAATTGATATCCGCCGGAATCACAACAACCATTGCCTGATTCACGATGGCAGCATCCGTCTGATCGATATTTTCCTGGACGACCGCATCAAATGTAATTGTATACTGATCCCCGGGTGCAATCCCGATAAAATGCCACTGCAGGGAACTCCCGGATGAAACAAGCGGAACCACATTCAGATTTTCTATTAATGCAATGTTCTCAGGTAGAATATCTGTCAAGGTCACACCATCAGCAGATTGAATGCCCCGATTGATGATCCTGATTTGATAATGGATCGTTTCGCCGGCGAAAACAATGTTCTGCGGAATTCCGTCAACGATCCTGACCGAATCCGTAATGGAGGTTTTAGTGACTTGGATGTCCGTCTCACTGCAGGGTGCAGCATATTTTCCATCATCCGACGCCGTCAGGCCGGCAAAATCCACCTTGGCTTCAAAGACACGTTCTTCGCAATTCAAGGCACAATCCGGTGAACTGTAGGCGAGGTAGTATTTTGATCGCAGGAGCGACGCAATCTTGGCGTAAATTTGGACCATTTGCGACGAAGAGGAAACATGGAGATAAATGCCGTTTGTTTTATCGGCGATATCTGCCATTCGATCTTTTGTCTCGTCATGAATGTCATCCCCGAGCGAAACCAGATAAATGGAAATATTGTTGGAGATTGCCTCCCGTATAATGATATCATGTTCATCCTCAGTAACAGGCACAAAATTCTCATGGCAGTACATAATGATGAACTTGGCGCCTTGCCGACCGCTGATGTTGACAATCGCGTTTCGCAATCCGGAATAAAAAGCAGCGCCGTTGCTCGCAGTCGTTAATGAGGATACCTGATCACGCAATACATCCTTGTTAGGAGTGAAATAAAGTTCAGTTCGAATCCCACCGTCAAACGAGAAAATGGCTGCCTCATCCTGGGTTTCAAGCTTTTCAATCATCATGATCACTGCACGTTTGGCATCATCCAGCAGATCCGTCATGTTTATATTCAAATCCATGACCAGGCCGAACGAAAATGGTTCGCGGTGGTCATCTCGGGCTTCTGTGACTTCAAACTCGCGAATTGTTGGGTCAGCCGGATATTGCGGCATGGATGAATGATATTCCTTCAGCTCCTGCCAGACACCCGACACTTTTCCCCCCAGCAGATTGTTTTCATTTTGGCGCCGCCATTGAAGCGTATCCGCCAATCCGAACACGGGATTAAGATTCTGGTCATAGACCTGAATCGCAGATAGAATAGTATCGCAAAACCTGCCCGGCTTGTCGAGCAATGTATCCGCAAAACCTGTCCGCATCACGTTGACATACAGTTCTGTGACAGCAACCGTTGATAAAATGCAGATCGTGTTGTTATCCTCATTCATCTCGGTTATCAGTTGCTCAGGGTCAACCCAAACGCATATTTGATATTCTCCCATCGGCGGCGATTGCCAAGTTCCGGACACAATAACTGTTTTCAGAAATTCAAGGGTATCGACAGTGACATAATCAAAAGGAACATCATTTTCAGCATTGGCATGGGCATAAAATTGAATATGAAATCGACCGCAATGTGCCCCTAAATTTATAATCTCAGCCGAAAAAGTCAGAGGATGGCCGGGGGAAGGTGTATTTTCCAACTGGATTAGAGATACCGGACTTAGATCCGGATAAGGCGCCAAGCCGACCCACAGCGTGGTATCGGTTCCGGCGGTCACACGCGGACCGTCAACACAGGTCACGTTATTTATTTTCCGGCGCAGATATGGCTCCGAATTGGGAATGTCCGTATATCGTAGTCGAATATAAATAGTCAAGGACTCTCCCGGCGCAAGTGGCCCGAGGGCCAGCCAGGTGATGTGCAAATGATCTGGAGAAATGGTGTATCCCGAAGGAGAGGCCGATAAAAACTCGGCGCCATCAGGCAATACTTCCGTAAATGTAAGAAGCTCTGATGATTTTTCGCCGTTGTTCCGCAAAATAATTTCATAATCCAGGTTTTGATTCCACGCGGCATAAGATGTGTCAGCTGTGAATTGACCCTGATCAAACGGTGCATCGTGGTCCATTGTCTCCGGTACAAAGTGCCGTTTCTCGACGACTATATTGGAGGTTCCCAAAATATATACAGGCATCGCTGCCGGCTCACCGCCGTATGGAGTCCCATCACAGTCTATAACGCGCAGAGAAAAATTTCGGACCTGAGTCTGCGGATTGCGTTTTGTTATGTCAATCGGAAATTTAATAGAGATAGTGCCGCTGGATCCGCTCGGCCATGTATCGAGGGTCCATCCCCAAAATTGGAAGAATCGGCCTTCCTGATACGTCTTCATTGAATCCAAAACAGGAGTGTTAATGAAAAAATCTCCCCCATATGTTATTTGGTCGCTGGTCGGATTTAAAAAATAGCCATCAGCCGGATTTGATAAATAGTAATATATTTTGATGCAGCGCGAATCGGTATAATTATTGGTCAAACGCAGAAGAACATGCACGCTATCACCAGGAAAAAATTCGGCTCGCGTACTGCTTCTGCTGTTGATCGTTGTTTGATAAAAATCAATAGAAAAAATACTTGCCGGCACTGACGACTGTGACAGGACTGGCGGTGAAAGCAGGAATAATGAACAGCACAATATCACCACAAGCATTAGCTTATCAGCTTGGATATGGTCATTTCTCATAGCTCCTCCCGACTGATTAGAGAAGGCAGTATATCAACTTGGATTTATTAAAATATCGCCGAGTGCAGGGAGAGGCTCAATTCACCTGCCGATTTTAGACTTTAACAACCAGCGTCTCTCTTAAACACCGTTTTCTGGAAGGCGGTTGAATTCCCATTTGCCGTCAAAACAAACGGCGGTTTTTATTTATTCCAAGAGCAAGGATTAAAGTAAGGAGCTGCATACCATTTGACCATTTATTTGATCATTAAATCTTTAACAGCATTCTTTAATTTCTTCGGCGGATCAGACATCCTTATTCAATGCATCAGATTTTTTCTCGTACGGAGACACAGAGGCTTCTTAATGCAGCCCTCGATGGATAGCTGATTCGCTGTATGAGCAGGCGAATTGGCTTATTCTCATAACTGAGGTATTACGGAGTGAGACGGCACAACGAGAGAAATCGATAACAAAAGAATTCATTTCCGAATTTGGTGAATATGGTCAAACTTGACAGAGGCCATTGACCAAGCCCAGCCGGCGCGAGCTGTTGTTCCAATAGAATGCAAACATCTGATGATCATGTCGCTGATCATTCTCCATTCCCACAAACACCACTTAACAATGCTGTAAAGCTTTCGCAAGACCGTAGTCCGCATTGAAATTGACTGTCTCCCACCTGCTGTACGCTGCCATCAGTCTGCCGACGTCGCAGAAATATCATTGATTTTGATCACATCATCAGCTACATTTTCCAACCCAACCGCACCTGTCCCGCGCAGAAGGATCGACAGGTTCCCAATATATCAAAAGGACATTTGACAATGAAGACCAATAAACTTACGGCCGCATCGCTCTTGCTGATTTGTGCTCACCTGCCGGCTCAAATCGAAAGGCAGCAGATCACTGTTCCGACGGTACCGCTTCCTCAACCCCATTATCAAGTTGAATACGCCATTGATTTGCCGGGTGACTCGGTAGAGTGGAACATGCAGAAACCGGGACTGCATGCCGCCTTTGGATCGACCGATGAATTGTACCTCAGAACGGATGTTCCATCCTCAGCAAAAATAGCCGGGACATGGAAGGGAATCGGATGGAAAGGAGAACGACTGAATGCGCAGGCGCTGGTATGGTCGCCGGATTCCATCAACCAGGTGCGCCTGAGCATCAGTGATCTGGTGAGTTCCCGCGGCCAAGTGATCAGCAGAAATCAGATCCGGCTCAACTTGGTCAGATACGTCGTTTCAAATTTTCCCTATGCCGCAAAGAACTTTACCTGCGATGTCGCCCTCGATTCCGTATACCTGATGCCCGATCGTTTCGAACCGTTCGAGCGGTTCGATCTCGGCAGCAGAAGCGTGCGGCCGGTGTGGATCAGCATCGATATTCCCGCAACAGCTGAAGCGGACGACTACCACAGCGCTGTTGAAATCAGCTCCTCCACCGGCAGCGTCACCCTCGAACTGAATGTCACCGTGCAGAATCTCACCCTCCCGCATCCGCACGAGTGGGAATTCCGCCTCGACCTTTGGCAGAATCCCTGGGTCATCGCACGCTATAATCATGTGGAACCCTGGTCCTCGGAACATAAACTGCTGCTCAGAAACCATCTCCAAGCGTACGCCGATGCCGGAGGGAAATTCATCACCACCTATGCTGTGCATTCGCCATGGGCTGATAATTCCTACATGATCGAAGACACCATGATCGAATGGATCAAAACAGCCGAAGATTCGTGGATGTTTGATTATTCCATTTTCGATCAATATGTCGAGTTGGCAATGGAGGTCGGAATTGACAAGGCGATCACTCTCTATACCCCGCTCCCTTGGGGAAATCGCTTCCGCTATCTCGACGGCAGATCGGGTCAATATATCTATGAAAAGTGGGCGCCGGATTCAGATCGCTATCGGGCTTTGTGGAAGATTTTTATGGATGATCTGAAAGCTCATCTCATCGGCAAAGGCTGGTTCGAAAAAAGCTATCTGGGAATCAATGAGAATCCGATTGAATTGACGCTGATGGCGGTGAAAATGATCAGGGAACATTCACCCGACTGGAAAATCACCTATGCCGGCAACTGGCATGCGGAGCTTTCATCATTGATCGATGATTATTCAGTGGTCATCAACAGTCAACCGAGTGCGCAAGAAATGAGGGAGAGAACTGCAAAAGGGTTGACCACAACCTTTTACGTCTGCTGTAATCCGCCGCAACCGAATAATTTTGTCTTCTCGCCGCCCGCTGAAGGGCGGTTTCTCGGCCTTTATGCCGCTGCTTTTGGATATGATGGATTTCTCCGCTGGGCTTACGATGCCTGGCCTGCTGATCCGATTAGAGATGCCCGCCACGTATTGTGGCCTGCGGGCGACTGCTTTCTGGTCTATCCCGGCGGAAACAGCTGCATCAGATTTGAGAAACTGAGAGAAGGCATTGCGGATTATGAAAAAATAAACATATTGAGAAAAGCCGCTTCTCTCTCCGCCGATCAAAACGTCAAGCGTTTACAAGGCGCCCTTGACCTCCTCCTCAAAAAGATCGCGGCGGAATTTGATTTCAGCCGAATCGACGGCTCGCTCCCGGATATTGCCAGGTTCGTTGAGGAAGGGAAAACGGCTATCAATAACCTGAGCGACGCAGTCGCGGTTTCGGAGAATTGAAGATGAAAAACCTGATTTTGCTGTCTTTATTTATATGCGCCGGGTGTTGGGGTGCGCTTTCGCAAGTCGACTGCACGGAAAGCGAAGAATACCTGCTCACTCATATTCTTGTCCCGGCCGGTCCTATTCCTACAGCTTTTGATCCGAATGGTGTTTATCCGTATGTCAGTTTCTGTGAAACATCTGCCCGACCCGTTCCCGTTAAATATCGATTCATCATTCTCGAAAATGATCGTATGCAAGTCACCATCTGCCCTGACCTCGGGGGCAAGGTCTTTTCGTTGATCCACAAACCAACCGGCCGAGAAATTCTCTATGTTCCCGAGGTCATCCGTTACACGAGAATACTGCCCCGATTCAATTTCATTGCCGGCGGTATCGAAATCAGCTTCCCG
>RPQV01000125.1 GCA_003818595.1 Calditrichota bacterium | reverse complement strand
CTTCCGGCCTTCTCTATCCCGCTCACCCATGAAAACCGGCTGGCAGTCTGGTGTTTCAAGAACCAAAAGGAGGTGGTGATTAACGATTACGCCAGGGATTTCAGCAAATTTGTTGGGAACATAACTGCTCCGATTGCAGGGGAAACTCCGGAATCGATACTTTACCTGCCGCTGTGGAGCAAGGATAAAGTTATTGGCGTCATAAGTGCGCAAAGTTTAAGTAAAAACGCCTATACCGATTACCATCTGAATATCCTGCGCAATTTGGCGACCTATTGCGCCATAGCCTTGGAGAATGCTGCTGCCTATCGTCAGGTCAATGAGTTGTTGACCGATTTAAAAACGACGCAGGACAAGCTGATCACACAATCCAAGTTTGCCGCGCTCGGTGCACTGACGGCGGGAATCGCTCATGAAATAAAGAATCCGCTCAATTTCGTCAACAATTTTGCCGAATTGACCGAGGGTTTAGTCAAGGAGTTGGAAGCCGAAATATCATCAGAGCCGGCGGATAAGGACGCCATTTTGGACATCCTGAAAACGTTGCAGCAGAATTCCGCCAAGATTAAAGAGCATGGACAACGCGCCGACAGCATCGTGCGCAGCATGCTGCAGCATTCGCGCGGCAAGTCGGGAGAACGTCAACTCACCGATATCAACGCCATGCTGGCCGAGGACATCAATCTCGCCTACCACGGCATGCGTGCGCAGGATAACACCTTTAATGTCAAGATCGAGACCGAGCTCGATCCGAATGTCGGCAAACTGGAAGTGGTACCGCAGGACATCAGTCGGGTCTTTCTGAATATCATTTCCAATGCCTGCTATGAGGTGCATCGGAAAAAGATGAGCATAGGCGACGGTTTTTCTCCGCTGCTGACAGTAAAGAGCCGCAACCATGCTGACGAGATCGTGATCAGCATTCGCGACAACGGCCAGGGCATTCCCGAGACGATGCGGGAAAAAATATTCACCCCGTTTTTCACCACCAAGCCGACAGGGCAGGGGACCGGCTTGGGCTTATCGATCAGTTATGAAATCATTGTGCATGAAAATAATGGTCAAATTACATTTGTCACTGAAGAAGGCAAATTTACTGAATTTATCATTCGGTTGCCTAAATAGTTGAATAGAGGAGTATCAAATGCCAGCAAAAATTCTAGTAGTGGATGATGAACCGGATCTGGAGCAGATCATTGTTCAGAAATTTCGTAAACAGATTCGCGAAAATGTTTTTCAGTTCACTTTTGCTAAAAACGGCGTCGAAGCTTTGGAACGATTGGCGGAGGATGACGCCATCGAACTGATTCTCACGGATATCAATATGCCCGAGATGGACGGCCTCACTCTGCTCAACAAGATCAAGGAACTGGAGAATCCGCTCTTTCGTTCGGTGATTGTTTCCGCTTACGGCGATATCGACAATATCCGCACGGCCATGAATCGCGGCGCTTTTGATTTCGTCGTCAAGCCGATCGATCTGAATGATCTCGAAATCACCATCAACAAATCGTTGCGAGATCTGGAAATCCTGAAAGATGCCGTTCGTTCTCGTGATCAGTTGACGGTCATCAATCATGAACTGAGCATTGCCACGGAAATTCAGACGTCAATTTTGCCCAAGACTTTCCCCGCTTTCCCTGATCGCAAGGAATTTGATATCTATGCCAAAATGACGCCCGCCAGGCAGGTTGGCGGCGATTTGTATGATTTTTTTCTCATCGACAAGAACCGCATCGGTTTGATCATCGGTGATGTCTCCGGCAAGGGCATACCGGCGGCCATGTTCATGGCTGTCAGCAAGACCCTGCTCAAGGCCACGGCTTTGAAGGGAATTTCATCAGATACCTGTCTCGGAATTGTCAATGAGATACTGGTGGAAGAGAGTCTGCCGACCATGTTCGTCACCGTCTTTTACGGCATTTTCGACACCCGCAGCGGCGCTTTTGAATACAGCAGCGGCGGACATAATCCGCCCTATCTTATTTCTCATGATGGAAATGTGAAACAACTGGAAAACAAGGGCGGACTCTTTTTGGGCGGCGTCAAAAATATCGAGTATGAATCCAATATGATCATGCTGCAGCCGGGCGACACCCTATTTCTCTACACCGACGGCGTCACCGAAGCGATGAATCCGAATGATGATCTGTTTGAAGAACACCGATTGGAAAAATCGCTGCAGGCCCATCACCAGCTGGCTCTGGAACCACTGGTGCAGCAGGTTTTCAAGGATGTCGAGGAATTTTCACAGGGGGCCGATCAGTCAGATGATATTACTTGTTTGGCGATGAGGTTTGTGGGGAAGAAGTGAGGAGGTGAGGAGGTGATGAGGTGAGGAGGGAAGAAGGGGGTGATGTGGGCTGATTTTCTTTTTGTTGATTTACGGTGTATAGGGGCATCGTGTGTTCATTAAGATATTATACAGGGAAAATAAAGCTTGCATTTCCGATAAATTGTAATTACAATGTTAATATGATTATACAGATAGTCAAAATCGGAAACTCACAAGGAATCCGAATCCCGAAGATCATTCTTCAAGAAAGCCAAATTGGCAACGAAGTTGAACTTATTGCTGAACATGAGCAAATTATCATTCGATCTGTCAAAAAAGCCAGATCAGGTTGGGATGAGTCGTTCAAAACGATGGCTCATAATCATGATGATAAACTTCTCAATGAAGAACAATTGTCTTACCAAAGCTCATGGGACAACGAAGAATGGGAATGGGAGTAATAAGCCAAAATGATCGTTGAGAGATTCGATGTTTATTTCGTGAATTTGGATCCGACTCTAGACGCTGAAATAAAAAAGAAAAGGCCATGTTGTATTATTTCACCAAATGAGATCAATCACAATATTTCAACCGTTATCATTGCGCCAATGACTTCTAAAGGTCGAGATTATCCTACAAGAGTTAAATGTAATTTTCAAGGGAAAGAAGGTCAAATTGTTTTAGATCAAATAAGAACTGTCGATAAATCACGACTAGATAAAAAGCTGGGGCAAATTACAGTTATTGAACAGAATCAGGTGATATCAGTATTACAAGAAATGTTTTCAAAATAAAGGGTAGAAGCAGGCTTAACTACTTTACAAACAACATCTTTTTCTTAATCACACCAAACTCAGATTTCAGATGATAAAAGTAGATTGAATTGGCGACGGCGGTTCCACTCTCATCCAAACCATCCCATTGAGCAGTATGCAGCCCGGTCGTCATTTGATGATCAACCAATACCCTCACTTTTTGCCCCATCACATTATAAACAGTCAAGGTGACATGCGTCGATTTGGGAATCGAGAATTGAATGGATGTCGTCGGATTAAAGGGGTTGGGATAATTTTGCTCCAGAGAATACTCATTGACCTGCATGGTTTCATCGGCAACAGTCGTCATGAAAAGATCGCCGAATATTTCCAACTCGGCCATTTGCATCAATCCCTCGCTGTCGCCATTTATCTCCAGGATGTTCAATCGATATTTGTTGTACCATTTATTGGCATTTTCAAACTGCCAGATTTTGGTTTGGAATCTCTCTTCCCATTCGGATTGATTTGAAACCGAGTGCAGCGTGACCCAGGAATTTGCTGCTGTATCCCATCCCTGCAATTGCCAGCTGCGTGGATCGCGCGTCGGCGCATCATTGGCGGATGTGATCGAGTATGCGGTCACTCGAGCCTTTTCAGCGATTGTGTACGTTATCCACGATTGCTCGGCGCCGACGAGATATTTTGTGTTCACATCATTGTCGATCAACTTTTCAATACGTTCCGCATCCGGAGAACCATCACTGTTGGGGCCGGTCCACGGCAAATGATCATTTGATCCGGCAATGGTCCCGCCGAGATCGGTAATGTCATCCGAATCAATGACGACCTTGGCATAAATTTCAAGCTCGGCCATCTGCATTCTGTCATCGCCATTAAGTGCGCTGATATTCAGGCGATAGCGGCTATACGGTTCACTGTTGTTAAATGAAAATATTTTCCTGGCCAATCGTTCTGTCCACATCTGTTCATTGGCGACTGTATGCAATGTGATCCATTTGGAAGCGCCGTCATCCCACGCCTGGAACTGCCAATTTCGCGGATCGCGATTGGGAGCATCATTGGCTGATATAATACCATACCCATTAGTCACGACCGGTTGCGGATGCCGGTATTCAATCCAGGAACTCTCATGGAACGTCAAGTATTTTGTATTGAGATTATTGTCAATCAACTTGTCGATTTCTTCGCCGCTTGGAGAATCATTGTATTGGGCGACAATCGTTCCCAGGGCATCAGTAATATCATCGGCTGTTGGCGTTTCACCGCCGCCACCTCCGCCACCGCCGTTCACTTCACCGGTAATATTTTCATCCATCCAGGCGATACGGCCGGCAAGCCAAGTTTTTATATAGTCAACTTCCTGACTGTAATCAACTCCCTGATTCCATCTGGCAAAATTTCGTACCTGCGCTTCATCAAGGGCATCAGCAACGGTATCGATATAGCTGTGCAATGACTCGACGTCGAAAACACTCTGGCGCAGCTCTGTCCATCGCGCCAGCAGTCTGCTCTGAAAGTCTTGTGTATTGGTGATCATCGCCCACCAGAATGGCGGCGTATATTCGTGCGCAGTTTTTTCGATCAAATAATCCAGATTCCATCCTTCAGTTTTATTCCCATCCCAGTTGGTGACTCCGAGCGATAAATCGAAATCCCAGATGGGTCCCATTTTCAGTTTGGCAACCTTATTGTCCTTGTCTTTATCTTTATAAATATAGGTACTTATGCGGTAGCCGTCAACATTCCGTGTGACCTCATTGATGATGAAAAAATCGACCAATGATGACATATCAAGATATCCGGGGTAACCCACGGCGGGATCATCGAATTGTCTCGTCTGCATGATGCGTTCAAAATCCAATATATATTTTTTGATATATGCTTTTTGCTCGGGCCGGATTTCCGCCGGCTTGGGATAATGATATTGATAGGAGACATTTTTGCCGCTCCAAGAATCATTTTGTTCGCCATCCGGTTTGTCAATTTTGATGATATAACCACCGGTGAGAGAATCTCCCGCGACATCATCGGCGTCCAAATCGGCAATATCCACACGGTTTTTGTCGCGTTTAATTTTTTCCATAAACACATAAACGCCCTGATAATCATTATTTAAAAAAACTTCGCAGGGCTGCGTGCGCGGCGCATAGTGTCCCATAATGCTGGATAAATGATAAGCAACAATATTTCGCATCAGCGATTTGTCGTAATATGGATTATGCAGCACCCAATCATTTTCTTCCGGCATGCCGAACAGGGATACATTATTGTTGTTTCCATCAGAATCTATGGTTTCAAGTCGGTATGGCTGTTTGGGAAAACCTTGCGATGTCGCGCCCCGCAGTTCGATACCGATTTTGCCGTTATAGTGATTAAACGGATCGTCAATATCATTTCGTTCACCAGGTCCGTTATAAATGATGCCCATGTCGGCCACAATCCGCTGTTCATCCACTATTTGTTGGCCATGGGTGTTAATGACGATGATCGGCAAGTTGGACGAAGTAAAATCGCCGTACCGTTGCGAGCCCGCTGAGAGTTCGGCGTTGATTATAAAGTCCGTGCTGGATGTGCTGCTATTGACACCGTGAATGGCCAGCAGATTTTCGCCGATGACCACTTGATCAAAATGGCTGCTGACATCAAAAGTTGCTTGTCCGGAAGATTCATTCGAATTCTGCGTCGATGAGTTCCACACCAACGGATCAGAAACGTTGGCTCTTGCGATTTCGCTTCCATTGAGATAGGCAGCAAAACCATCATCATAACGCATGGATAATGTCATGAATTTAACAGTCGCCAAATCGGCGCTGTTTACGGTGAAGGGGATTCGAATGTAACAGCTGCTGTTGGGATTGCCGCCATCGACATACATGTCATCGCCGACATCAAGCGTGATCAAGCTTTCATAGCCCGTACTTTTCTCATAGCCAACGCCGCCGGGACTGCCAGTGCATAATTTCCAGGATGAATCATTCAAGTCCACCCGTTCTTTCCAAGCCGAATCGATGGATGATTTGGGGACGAGCACTCTTTTCGTTGCGCTTTCCGGAACCAAAATCACATCATCGGCAGCCAATAATAGAGCACTGCCTGATGCTGAAATCAACACAATAAACAGTACAAGAGCGACAATATTAAAAACTTTATCTTTAAAGCTTCCTGTTACTTGACTCATCATTTTTCTTCTCAATATTGCTGATTGTTAATAGATCAATTTAGTCCCACAAGAGGTAAAAATCAAGAAATTTGACCAACAGGGTACCCCTCAAAACTGTACTTTGTTGAACGACCAGTCTGTGTAATGAAGCATCTAATTCTCATTGGTATAATTTGCTTGTCATGTTTTAAAACGTGTCATGCATTTTTGACTCGGACAAAGATAAGGATAAAAATACGAAGGAACCGCCAAAAGATGAAAGTACAACCACAGCGATGGGAAGACACTGCAACCTGCCGGGATTTCAGCATTATAAGAAGAACGATGGTAGTAAGGGAGATATAATAATTGAGCTTATACTGCAGTAACGGCGCAACTGTCTTGATACCACGGGTGCTGCAAGTTGCTGTGCTGTCTTGATGAAACGAGAGAGTTATAACTGCGTTCTAAATATTAAATCAAGGGATTCCGCCAAAATAGTGTATCACGAAACCATCCCCTCCTTACCTCCTTACCTCCTCACCTTATCACCTCTTCACCCCTTCCTTCACCCTCTCAATCAACCTCGCCGCTCTCTTTTCCACAGCTTCCGATTCCTCCTTCAATCCCTTGACAAAAGAATTGCTGTCAAATGAACCGCGAACAGCCGCGAAATCGGCCTGTTTTTCGGCTTCGCTGCCATCCATACCATAGCCAATCATGGACGATGGACTGAATTCCTTGCCGGCGTCCTGCAGGATCATGTTGTTGAGTTTTAAGCGGCTGGTTTTCCATTCGGTGATGAGCTCTGCCAACACCTCTCTCGTCAGCCCGCTGGGCTTGAGCTGCCGCCTCGCCGCAGCCAAGGAAATCGCCCAATGCAGGGCGTCGCGATCGTGGGCAGAGTAGAGTTCGCGCAACAGTCGCTCAAATTCACTGAGGTCGTTCACCGCGCCGGCTTCCATAGCCCGAATAAACATTTCCATCCGCGATGATGAGACCAGCATACCGGCGGCGTCGATCCATTTCTCCTGCAAACAGTCAACCGGCACCTCAAAATCCTTGGCGATGTCCTCCCACAAGACCGTATCCGGAAACCGTTCCAAATGCCCGACGATCATGTCGCCAATAAATATCTGAATGGCCAATTCATAGTACTTGGCGCTGGTTCTCAACATCAGTCGGTTAATGGATAGGCCGTTCCACGACACCGATTCCTGCTTTTGCGGCGTTTGCTCAGCCAGTTCGCGCAGCTTTTGCGCGGCACGAACCATGCGGCCGACGGTGTAAGGGGAGAGGACGGCGAAATTGATCATATCCAGTTTATCCGAATCCTTTCGTCCATCGCGCGCCGGCCACTTGAGTCCGTCCCGTTTGGTCCCGACCGTGAACAGATTCATTGCTGGAACGATGACGCTGACGCCGTTTTCCTCATTGATGAAGGAGAAGGGGAGATCAGACGCATCAAAATTGACATAATGTTTGCCGATGACGTTGGTGAACGCACCCACGCGCGTCGGCCACAACAGATAACTGAACGAGCCGGTTTTAGCGCCGCGTTCGAGAATCCCCTGATGCACAGGTCCGAGTTTGTACATGTGATTACTCTGGTTCGTTCCGCTGCCGGCGTTGTAAAATGAATAATATCCGGCGATCAAAAGCGTCGCCTTGTGATGGGTCACTGTATAGGGGCCGGCAAACACCGAACAGCCCTCGCCGTGAAACAGTTCCGAATTGGCGAAAAAGAGCGAGTTTTCCGCCGAGTATTGCTTGCCCATCTGTACGCTTTGCCCCAGGAAACAGGCGTTCACTTGAGCGCCGTCTTTGACGCTCGATCCGGATTGGATGATGAATCGCTTGGCGATCACTCCGGCGCCGATATGGACCGGCGCCTCTGTACAACTGAGGATGGCGCCGTTGTCCAGTAAAAGGGTGCCCGAAATTTCCGCTGAATCACCGATGGTGACATTCTGAATGACGCCGCAATGGCGGATGCGACAGTTTTTGCCCACCATTCCGCGAGATGATCTTTTGGTTTGAACATATTGATCGATCAGGCTCTCCAACCGGCGGATTAATTCCGGCCGATGGCGATAAAAGATCATGATATAAGCGAGTTGGGCGGACAGGCGATCGAATATCCTGAT
>RPQV01000124.1 GCA_003818595.1 Calditrichota bacterium | reverse complement strand
TTCAACCTTTATACAATTCACCAACTAGGTGAAGCTATACCTGTTCAATTGACAGTTAACACAGCATCCGGGTTATATTTTTATAATTGACAAAGATAGTATCTCTGCGTTTTTGCGTGTATCTTTTCCAGTCCGTCAACGGAGCTGCGGATAGATCTGCGTGAAGGTGCGGAAGCATAGGTTACCCATGACTGAGGTATTACGCCAAAAACTTGAAATCGCTTGAAATTTGAGCATAGAATTATTATGTTTATAGTGTCTGGCAGGTGAGGAATTGCGCTGATCCTGACATGGAGAAGAAAAGCAGCCCTTGAGTTCATTTCTGCGAGATGTAATCATTCGTCTTCATCAACAGATACGCGTTTTGCTTCCGGGTGGACGCCCTTGAGAAAATCGAGAGCTGTACTGCTGAAATATTCATGCTATATGAAAAGAAAAATATGGCCAAAATACAAATCTTGGTGATCGAAGACAATGACCTGCTGCGTAAAGGTATTGTTGCCCTGCTTAACAAGCATGGTGGATTTCAAGTCGTCGCGCGATCCGAAGATGGTGATGCGGTACGTCAGCTCAAGAGCCTGGAACAGCCTCCCCATGTCGTCCTTTTGGATCTGGGGCTGGAAAAAATAAACAGCTTGAAGTTGATGGCTCTGCTTAAAGAAGAATTACCGGCAGCCAAGATTATCGCGATGGACATCCTCCCCAATAACATCGACATCAGCGAGTTTGTGCAAGCCGGGGGGTCCGGATTCATTCTTAAAAACGCCCCTTTTAATGATTGGATCAAAACCATCAAGGCCGTCGCCAAGGGTGCAAAAGTACTACCCCCGGTTTTGACTCAATCACTCTTCACGGAAATTGTAGAATTAGCCTTCAAGAGCGACGATGGCATACCCTCGGACTCGATTCGGTTTACAGATCGAGAGCGTCAAGTCGTCAACCTGATTGCGGAGGGTTTGAGCAACAAAGAAATCGCTGAAGAACTCCACATCGCCACCTATACTGTCAAGAGCCATGTTCACAATATTCTGGAAAAGATGGAGCTCAGCACCCGTCTGCAGGTAGCGGCCTTTGTCCACAAAAAAGGCGCTGTATAATCGCTTTCACACTCTGATAATTTTTCACTTTTTTAAAGGCACAACCTCACAACCCCTCATTTGTCTATCCTGGACAACCAACTTTCCCGCAAGACGCGTCAGATTTTTCTTCACAAACAATGAGTTCTTTATCATCCAAAGGGACTAGTTCTTTTTTCATCCTGTTGGGCGATTTACTTTGTGATTAAAATTGATTAACTATTAATGGCAGAAAAGTCATGCAAGCATTCAGATGATGATACATGAGATCACATCAGATAAAAAGTGAGGACAAACGATGCAACCCAGCATCCATTATTATGTCCTGTCATTGAGCGAAGACAAAAGCGGGCTGTACGAGGGATTTCGAGACAAACTCATCGATATTCAAGATGGGATTTTTCCACTTGAAATTTCCCCAGTCGGTAATCCGGTCTCGAAAGATACCCGATTAAGAGATTTTTTCCATCGGACAGACCTAAGCTTTGCCCATTATTATGAACAAGATCCGCTTCGATTGGTGCTGGTCGGCGAGAAAAGCAGTCTGGCCATTTTTACAGCTTTGAAGACTCGTCAAGATGTACTAATCGGAAAGGTTGAAGGCGACTATAGTGCCACTTCTACGCATGATTTAGGCAAGATCGTGTGGCCCGTCGTCAAGGAGGCCATTGCGGGCGTAAATAAAAACGCCATGCGGGATCTTGCCATAGCAGCCGGCAGGCATAAAGTCGTTTTCGGAATTGAGGAGGTGGGGAAATGTGCGGAGTCGGAGGCAGGCGCCACTTTGTACGTCGAAGAAGATTATCACGTGAAGGGCAGCCTTCTTAAAACAGATCATAAGCGGGTATTCTCAAAACTGGTGAATATATGGCAAGTGCTCGATGACGTAGTGGATGTCATCATCGAAAAGGTCCTGAAAACGGACGGAAACGTGATATTTGTAAACAGCGGTTCCCTGATAAAACTTGATCGAATTGCTTTGATTCTGTCCGGCTGATGGCCAAATAGCCACAGGCATATCAAAAACAGGAAGAACCAATGAAAAGATCACTGTTGCACTTGATACGTGAACGCGCGTATTAATGAAAAAGCAGGAGAGAAAAAATGTCTGATCACGAAATACAGCTTTTTGAGGACCTTGCCTTTAAGTACATGGATAATTTGTACAGCAGAGCGATCTTGTTGGCGAGAAGCGCAGAACGAGCAGAAATACTGGTGCAGCAAACCTATGCGGTCGCTTTTGGTGTTTTTCAGCATTTTGATAAAAACAGTGATTTTGATAAATGGTTGAACGAGATTTTGATGAATGTCTACGCGAACATGTGCTTTTATGTTCACGAATCAGCCGAAAATTGATCATTCAGAATCAGCGCAGAGTTGTCAATGAAAGAGTTTATTGAATATGTGAGGTCGAAGGCATTTGCGGAACGGAGTTTGTCATGCATAAGATAATTTTTATCGAACCGAAATCGCCCAACCTGCACATCTTTTCACAATTTTTGCTCCCCCGACTTGGCGTATTCATCCTGGGGACGATTGTCAAGGAAAAAGGGTGGGACGCTGAAGTTATTGTGGAACAGTCTCAAAAAATTGATTTTGACAAGATCAGAAATGTCGATATGGTCGGAATTTCAACAATCACGCCCACGGCTCCCCGGGCCTATGCGATTGCGGACAAAATACGGTCTATGGGTATCCCGGTCATTATGGGCGGACCGCACGTTACGTTTCTTCCGGATGAGGCGTTGGAACACGCGGACTATGTGATTCGCGGGGAAGCGGAGGAAGCGATCATCAGCTTTATTGAAATATGGGAGAACGGTAAAGATTTTTCCGCTGTGCCTAATCTTTCCTATCAAACTGGCGGCAAAATAATCCACAATCCGTTAAAACCATTGTCAAGATCGCTTGACGATAATCCATTTCCGGATTTTAGTCTGTCACAATATGCTAAAAAAAAGTTGACCGGCAAGATGACCATCCCGGTGCAGACGTCCAGAGGTTGTCCTTTCCATTGTTCATTCTGCTCGGTGACAGGCATGTTCGGAAATGCCTATCGATTTCGGTCTACTGAAAACATCATTGCAGAGCTTGATCGTTACAATCATAAGAAACATTCCATTTTTTTCTACGATGATAATTTTACAGCGAACCGGAAGCGTGCCAAGGCATTGCTCCGACGTATGATCGAAGAGAAATTCAAGTTCAAATGGTCCACCCAGGTGCGGGTTGACATCGCCCAAGATCTCGAGCTCGTCAAGCTCATGAAAAAGGCAGGATGCCACACATTATATATCGGCATGGAGTCGGTCAATCCTAAAAGCCTTAAATCCATGAAAAAACAGCAGACCGTGGACGACATGGCTCAGGCGATCCAGGTGCTCCACAAGCAAGGGATCCGCATCCATGGGATGTTTGTGTATGGATTCGATGAAGACGATTGGTACACGGTAAAAGAGACTGTTCGGTTTGCCAAGCGGGCGAAACTATCCTCCACCCAGTTCTTGCTTTTGACGCCGCTTCCCGGCTCTGAATTCTATGACCAGGTGACAGATGAAAAACGGATTCAGTTCCACGATTGGGCGCTGTACGATGCACACCACGCCGTTTTCAAACCCAAGAGGCTTTCACTGTTCGATCTCCAGCGAGCGCAAATTTTCAGTCATTCAAAGTTCTATTCGTTCATTCAGGTGATCCGTCGTGCGATGTCGTTCGCATGGGTCGAATTCGCTATCGCCGTTTACGCGCGCAAACTCAACCGGCTATGGCAAAAGAAAAACAAAACGTTTCTGAGGGTGATGGAGCTCTGTCGTCCGAGAAAAGAGGCCAAAATCATGATCGACTATCAGGAGCGAGTCAGGCTAGAGGATGAGGAAGCCGGGATTGCGGCGTGATCTTTAAAGCTATCAAGTCTATGAAAAACAACCAATGAAAAATTTATTTGAAAAGGGCAAGTGCCTTTTTGTACAGTCAGAGTTTTCCGCCTTTAGTTGGTTCAAAAAGCAGTCATGTAAAAGGATTGTCTCCAGTAAAGCCATTGAAAAAGGAAGGACAAAATGATCAATACTATTTTTATAATCGTCGCACTAATTATCATATTTATTCTCGGGGTCAGAATAGTGAGACCTACACACAGAGGCTTGATCGAGCGATTGGGGAAATATAACCGTTTTTCCAATCCAGGATTTCACTGGATTATTCCTCTGATTGAAAGAATGTTCCAGGTGAATACCACCGAACAAATGGTTGATGCGGAGCCACAGGAAATAATAACCAACGACAATTTAAACGCCAGAGTTGATGCCCAGGTTTATTTTAAGGTAAAATCCGATGAGGAAAGTGTCAAGAGTTCTCTCTATAATGTTAATAATTATCAGTGGCAGATCGTTAATCTTGCCCGCACAACGTTGAGAAATATTATTGGTACGCTTACGTTGAAATCTGCCAATAGTGAGCGAGGGAAAATCAATTCTGAACTGCACAAAACCCTGCACGAGGAAACTCAGAGCTGGGGAATTCAAATTGTCCGGACCGAATTAAAAGAGATAGATCCACCACCGGATGTTCAGGAAACCATGAATAAAGTTGTTAAAGCCGAAAATGAAAAAATAGCTGCCATAGATTATGCCACGGCCACCGAGACGAAAGCAGATGGTGAAAAGCGCTCAAAAATCAAAGAGGCAGAGGGAGTCAGACAATCAAGCATATTACATGCAGAAGGCGATGCAGAAGCCATTCGATTGGTGAATGAGGCAGCCAATAAATATTTTGTCGGCAATGCGCAACTGCTCAGAAAATTACAAGCACTTGAAGCGGCACTTGAGAAAAACACCAAAATAGTCATTCCAACAGGCTCCGAGCTGGTCAATATAATCGGCGACATGGCCGGCGTCGTGCCGTTAAAAAATATCTAAATAAAACTACCTGCAAGAAATGGAGTTTACAGAATGAAACGCGTAAAAAATTGGGGCATCACTTTAGTGATACTTTATGCCGTTCTTTGGATCAGTACTCAAGGTGACTCGGCTGAGAAAATTGTCAATTTGGCGCCGCCCAGAAACATTCAGGCGGCGTCAGGCGAGAATGCCATTGCGGTGACGTGGGAGGACAGCCCGGACGAAGCCAAAGTGCAATTTGCCGGGTACAACGTATATTTTGATTTAAAATCGTCACCGCCGTTCTCCCCGGACAGTCTTGCGTTTGTCGTTCAAGTCAAGAAAGGCGTGAATGAATATGTGGTCAATGGTCTGGACAATAACCAGCAGTATTTCTTACATGTGTGTTCCCGCCAAACGGATGGTGGCGTCAGTGAGGCTGGTCTGCCCGAAACAGCCGCAATACCTCAATCCGATGGAAAAAAATTTACTATCCCCATGTTCGATTACGATGTTTCCACGGCCCCCAGCAGCAGCGGCTACGGCTGGAGCCGTGAAAACGGGCAGGACATACCCGGCCATCATAACGAGATGCAGCGTGTCAAGTATATCGATATCCTTATGATGGAATCGCCGACTGCCAAAGGAAAATCAATTTTCATTAGCCCCGCGGAGGCTGATTTCACAAAAGAGTGGCCGGTACGGAACAAGACGCTCATAGCCGATATCGGGACTGACTGGAGGTTGGCTGATCCACTACCTGATGCGGCGTTTACGACGAGCGCAGAAATCAGGTATGGTCACGTTTATCTCATAAAGACCCATGACAATTATTACGTAAAACTGCGCATCGAATCTGTCGAAGAGATGACCTTGTATCTGCCTTATGGACAGAAGCGCAGCAGTGTTGATCTCAACAAAATAAATTTCACGTACGCCTCTCAACTTGGACAGAGTTACGATCAGTTTTTATCGGCTAAACCCTAGTTGTCAGTGGATTTGAGGTAATTATGCAGAGTGATGGCAGCATGATCTTTGTGGGGATAAAAACCAGTGATAAACTGCGTGACGAGCTTGATTCCAGCAAAACCTCCATGAAGCCGTTTTTCAAAGAGAATAATCCTGAATATTTACAAATCAGGCAAATTAACGATGATGAATACATTGGAAAAGTTGTCAAGAGCGGCGCTTCTTTTGAGGATTTAAATAACATACTCATGAACGTAAAAACTATGCTAAAAATGATATGCCCCAAGTTCTTTTTTGCTGACGACGCCGTCAAGATTATGGCGCTCAGCGCAATGCCATCGAGAAATTATTATTGAGGCATGGGGCGAAATAACACAACCTATAGGAGTCTATAATGAATATTTATGTTGGTAACCTGGCACATGATGTGAGCGAAGAGGATTTACGTCAATCGTTTGCGGCATTCGGTCAGATCGGATCCGTCTCTATCGTAAAGGATAAATACAGTGGCCAATCACGAGGCTTTGGTTTCGTGGAGATGCCTTCTCCACAGGAAGCGCAGTCGGCTATCGATGGTTTAAACGGCAAGGATTTAAAAGGGAAAAATCTCAATGTCAACGAAGCCCGGCCCAAGTCGGATAACCGTCGCGGTGGAGGGCGAAGTTTCTAGAGATAAGCACCCCCATATAGCGTGCGAAACACGTTGCTGTTGTTCAAAAACCTATTATAACTTCAGTTCAAGCCTTGAGGTTGAGCCGGAGTCTAATTTGTTGGCTTGAAACGTTTGAGATCATACTTGATGCCGAACCAAGAACACTTTCGTGGAGGATCACGAGGCACATTCAGAACAGAGGTTTACTATGGAGCACAAATCAACCGTTTCAAGCATCAACCGGATTGCTTTCATCGGCAATTACTTGCCGCGCCGCTGCGGCATTGCCACGTTCACAACTGATTTGTGCGAAGCCATTGCTGCAGAGTACAACAAAACGACCTGCATTGTCCTGCCCGTAAACGATGTCGAGGCCGGCTATGCCTATCCGCCGCGTGTGCGATTTGAACTGACGGAGAAGGATATTGAATCGTATCGCCGCGCCGCTGACTTTTTAAATATCAACAACGTAGATCTCGCGTGTCTGCAATTCGAATATGGCATCTTTGGTGGGCAGGCCGGTAGTCACATCCTGGTGCTCTTGCGCGAATTACGGATGCCGATCGTCACGACTCTTCATACTATTCTGCACGAGCCAAATCCCGATCAGATGCGGGTGTTGAGGAAAGTGGCTGCCTTGTCCGATCGGTTGGTTGTTATGAGTAAGCGCGGCGTTGAATTCTTGCAGGATGTGTATGACGTAAAACCAGAGAAGATTGATTATATTCCGCACGGCATTCCCGACATACCCTTTGTAGACCCGAGCTTCCACAAAGACCTGTTTGGCGTCGAGGGCAAAATCGTATTACTGAGCTTTGGATTACTCTCGGCGAACAAAGGCATTGAGACTGTTATCTCCGCGCTGCCTGACATTGTTGCCCGCTATCCTAACGTGGTCTATATTATCGTCGGAGCCACCCATCCACACGTCATTCAAAGTGAAGGTGAAACGTATCGATTATCTCTGCAATGGCTGGCTAATGAGAAAGGTGTGGAGAGCCATGTCGTCTTTTACAATCGATTTGTCAGTTTGGAGGAACTCGTTCAGTTTATCGGTGCGGCAGACATTTACATCACGCCCTATATCAATGTCGCACAAATTACTTCGGGCACACTGGCGTATACTCTGGGATCGGGCAAAGCCGTGATATCGACACCCTATTGGTATGCAGAAGAGATGCTTGCCGATGAGCGAGGCGTGTTAATACCGTTCAGAGATTCGAAAGCGTTGGCGGAGCAGGTGATCGATCTGCTGGACAATGAAGCCAAACGCCACGCCATGCGCAAGCGCGCCTATTTATTCGGCCGGAACATGCTTTGGTCGCATGTCGCGCATCGTTACATGGAGAGTTTTGATCGCGCCCGCACCGAGCGGCGGCATTTCATCCCGCCTGGTTTAGCAGCCAGAGCGCTCGATAAATATCCTGGTGAATTGCCGCCCCTCAAACTTGATCACTTGCACCACATGACGGACGACACCGGCATAATTCAGCATGCCACCTTCATCGTCCCCAATTATCACGATGGCTACTGTGTCGACGACAATGCCCGCGCCCTGCTTGTGAGCACACACCTGGCGGAATTAGAATTGGGCAATGGGGAAGCCTTGACCCTGTCCACGCGTTACCTGGCATTTATCAACTATGCCTTCAATATTGAGACCGGCCATTTTCGAAACTTTATGGATTACCAGCACAATTGGTTGGAAAAAAGCGGCTCGGAGGACAGTCACGGCCGCACACTATGGGCGTTGGGGACTCTGTTGGGCCGCACGAACACACCGGCCCTCAAAAGTATAGCCGGCTGGCT
>RPQV01000123.1 GCA_003818595.1 Calditrichota bacterium | reverse complement strand
CCGCCAGAATAATCGCGATAATCCCGCCAGGCCGGAAATCCATCAAACGCAATTGGCGGAGCTAAAATCGCATTATACGGACGCTCAGGTGCCGGACCAAGCCATAAATCCCAATCCAGTTCAGCCGGAACTTTTTCCGCCGCCAGATCACAAATAATCGGATGCGAAATAAATCCGGTCCGGATACTCACCCGAACTTTTTTCACATCACCGATGTAGCCGTTTCGTACCAGCTCACAAGCAAAGCGGAAATGTCCCATCGAACGCTGCATACTTCCGGTTTGCAGAATGCGTTCATTGCGGCGAATTTCGTTGACCAGTGAACGTGCTTCGGCAATAGTCAGCGTCAGCGGTTTTTCACAGTAGATATCTTTGCCTGCCCGTGCTGCCTCAATAGACTGCTGCACATGCCAGTGATCCGGAGTGGCAAAGACGACAATGTCTACTTCATCGGAACTGATGATCTCACGGTAATCCACAACAGCTCGACAACCCTTGTAGGAGCGGCCGCTTTTCTGAGCATAATAATCATTGACCTGGGATTGAGCACGAACAAGTTTCTCTCGGTCAACATCACAAACTGCAATGACCTGAACGCCTGATGACCGTAAAAATCCGTACAGCAATCCGGAACCTTGTTTTCCGAGTCCGACGACAACGGCATTCAGCCGGTCATTCGCGGGATCTGCCTGAGTTTTCGAGCTTGATTGTGCTGATAAAATATTGGGTACAGCTGCGACACCGGTCAGCAATCCCATTTGCTGAATAAAATGACGTCTATTAATTGAAAGTGAAATTTTCATTTTTGCAGTCCTTGGATGGTTTTAAGAAGGGATGAAAGCGTTCCAATATATTGGTTTCATGTGCAGAAATCAATTAGAAAAATGGGTAATGACATTATTTTACATAGGCATATGACAACAAGACAACCGGCGTGGTGAGCATCTCAAAGTGCACGATGAATAATTCATCACGCACAACTGAAATGAATGATGAGCGATGTGTAGATAAGCGTGAGTAAACAAAAGTTCAGCTGATTGTGTGAATTAATCAAAGGGTTATATTACTCTCCGGCGTTTTCTCTAATCATTGGCATAATAGCGACCCAGTTGATCGATGATAGCCCGTTTGAGTTCCAGGGGATCAATGATGCCGGTGTGTCGATAGACGATTCGGCCGTCAGGTGCGATGAGCAGAGTATGCGGCAGAGCCCCCGGCCACTCTTTATCCACGGCATCGATGAGCTGATAGACATCTGGGGCGATGGCATGATAGTTCTTTACCGCGGCATGCTGTTTTTGCAGAAACTCCTTGACTTGAGCGCCTGCAGCAGCTTTATCCGCACTCAATGTAACAAGCTCAAATCGGCGGCCTTGGTACATTCGATGAATTCGAATTAATTCGGGAAATTCAATGACACAGGGACCACACCATGTAGCCCAGACATTAATCAGGCGAAATTTGCCGGAATCATTTTTTATCAAGCTTTGAATTTGGGGCAGGTCGATGGGATTCACTTCAACTGGTTTTGATTCCCAATCAGCCGTCAATTGGGCGACCCATTGTGCTTTATTTGCCCATTTAATCGAACATCCAAAAACTTTGGTTTGCTGAACCGGTGGTTTTTGGCCGGTGAGTAGGGCTTCCAGCGTCCGCCGTACGTCGGCCTGTTTAGGCTCGATGAATGGGTTTTCAGTATCATCAAAACGACCCTGATATTGCAATTTACGTTTTTGATCAAAGATGAATACATGAGGGGTCGCTTGAGGACCGTATTTTTTGGCCGTCTCCTGGGTTTCACCATCATAGAGATAAGGAAAATTGTATTTTTTCCAGGCTGCTCGCAATTTCATATCTGCAAAACTGTCGCCAAGATCAGAATACCCCAACTCTTCCAGCGCCACCGCTGCGGGGTCATTAGGAGAAATCGCGACAATGGAAACAGATTGATTTTTATATTCATCAACCAGCTTGATGATTTTGTCTTCGTAAGCTTGAGCTGTGGGACAGTGATTGGCAGTGAAAATAAGGACCAGGATATCGCCATTAAAATCATCCAGTGCATACTGCTTGCCGTCCGCTGCAGGCAATTTGAAATGGGGTGCGGCTTCACCAATGGTCAAAGGTTGAATTTCATCGGCATTCAAAACGGAGAGCATGACAAATACAGCCAGGAATAAGACAAGAGTCATCTGAGGCCTCATGTGTTTTTTACCGATTATTTGACAATATAAATTGATTTTGATTTCAACGATTCTTCTCTGTCCGTAGAGTTTGCCCAAAATATGCTCAAAGTTTCGCCGCCGCCGGCTTCAAAATATTCAATGCGTAGAGGATGAAATCCGGCGGCCAGACCTATCTGTCCGGAAACTCTGCGTGCTGCGTGTTGACCGTCGTTATCAACAACCAGCGAATTGCCGATATAAAGCCTACTGCCGTCATCCGAGAGCAGGGTGAAGGTGTAGATATCACTGATGGGAATTTTAATGAATCCCTCGAAAACCAAGGCATAGGCGTCAACCTGCTCAGCATAGGATAAACTGATTTCTTTGGCCAATCCTTCGCTTTGAGGCTTCAAGTCATCGAAATCCGGCAACGAATCGAACAAACCGAGGTAGTATCGATAGCCAAGTCCATTTCTTTCAGAGGATAACTTAACGCCGGGAAGAGGAGAAACCTGGAGAAATAGGCGGCTGTTGAGTTTAGTTTGTCTGCCGGTCGTGTCATAGGCGACAACCCGCAGCAGGGTGCTGTCAGCGCCGATGACGATGGGCGCCACGTAGCGTTGTGCTGCGTTAGTGGGTATCGAACCATCTAAAGTATAGTAAATATCCTGAAAGCGTGGATGGCGCAGTTGTACGACCGCCTGACGGAAAAAAAGTTGTCCATTATAAAGAATCTCGACGGGTTCTGCGGGGAAGAGGAGATCCATGCGACGAATTCTCACGGCTATATAGGGTTTCCCGGGCAGATCAAGTTCGAATGATTCACCGAATCGCCCGCGCGGTTCAATGGTCATATTCCATGTATCAATGACATCAACTTGATATTCACGATATCCAGGCAGATTGAACGAATGATGTTGGGGTTTATTTTCGCCGAAATAATAAAGGTAATATTCACCTTCCACGCCTCCACAGTCTTTGGATATCGGCTGCCATTGATGTCGCGGTGCATCCTGAAGGACTTTTTTGAGCAATTCCAAACGTTGCGGAGAAGCACCCAACAGCACTCCTCCCTTTGCCCACCAGATCCATTCATGCATCGGATCCTTAATCGTTTCCCCGTGTGTCAGGTAGGCGCCCGATAATGCGGCGATCCATGAGCGTCGCACAATTTCTTCTGCTGAAAATCGGCCCCAATTAGGAATGAGATTGCCCTCATACGCCTGTTCTTCTAACAATATCGGCTTTTGAAAGCGGTTCACCCACTCGGGCAGAGAAGATATGCCGGATCCTTGGATTGAACAGTGTGTCACCCAGGGCTTGGTGTAATCATATAATTTCTGCTGGCTGTGTATTGTTCGCAGGTGAGAATAGGGGTCGTTTTCATAAATGATTTCAAAAAACCGATCCCAATCGTCCAAGTGTTTTCGGTCCATGACATCATAATCAACAGCAACAGTCCACCATACATTACGGAATGCGGATAACCTCGCCATTACATAACGTAGATAATAATCATCTGTTGCCTTATCCATCTCCGAATATCCCCATCGATCCCACGGATGGAATAAGATAATGTCCGCTTCGATGCCCAGATTCATCAGATGAGTTATTCTCTTTTCGAGTTGTTGGAAAAAATGATAGTTGAAGCGTGATAATTCGTTATATCCTTTGCGGTTGCGTGGGAAAGGATAAATTGTCGGTTCATTGGTGGTATAAATATAGTCCATGGGAAAGAGGGTCATCCGAATGCGATTGAAGGGTGATTCCGACAAGGTCACCAGCGTCTCTTCCTGTTTTTCGATCGGCTGATGAATCCACGCAAATGCCGTTGTGCTCAGAGGATAAAATGGCGTCCCGTTGGCATAAACAAATTGATTGACGTCATCCGGCAACACCGGACCGTTGTTGCCGGGGGACGCATGATAACAGGTGAAACGGCCGCTTTTATTATTCAGAGCATCAACGTTAGAGTGTGTGATGAATTGATATTCGCCGATTGCAGACGGCATAAAACGAAGCTTGTATTTTCCGGTGCCGTCATAAAATCCCCTGATGAAGGTTGTATCCTGATAATAGATTACAAAGGCGTCTAATTGAACTTCCTGATAGGGATTACCTTTCTTCGGTCCTTCCAATGTTATTTCTAAAATATTCCATCTTTCAACCTGCGTTGATCCTAAGGACTGCCAAGGGGTTATGGGTGAACTTGTTTCCCAATAGGGTATTTGACCAAAGAGGGTGATGGGGATGGCTATAAAAAGATAAAGAGTCGCCAAATTGGTTTTTATCTGCATGTCTGCCTCAAGCAAAAGAGTGAAACGACCTGCCAAGATAAACAACCGCGGGCGGAAATTCAAGCGCTAATTTTACGGCTGAATGGATATCGTCGACGGCTTGAAGTGCGGGACAAGTCGTCAATCTTCGATCAAGTAATATGAATGACTATTTTTTCAACATCCAATAGGGAGCGGAAATAAACCACAATATCATGCCGAGCAACATCAGCTGGTAGTTTTGCGTTGTTTCCAATTTTCCCGCGAACAGCAATATCGCGGGCAGCAGGGTGAGAACGAGTCCCGAAAAAGAGATGAGTTTTGACAAGAGAATCATACGATACCTCAGGATTTCTTGTGGATTATTTTCTGCTCAACTGCACTGGCGCCGACAAAAATCATGACGGTTAAAAACCAAGAAGGAAGCGCCTTGAAATATATTTCCAGCGGAATCAAAAAGGCGAGCACCAAGGTGACCAACCAGGCCGTCGCTGCCGGCCAACTGAAAATCAATTTGTGTTTTTCAGCAAAATTGCTGCTCAACCCTAATCGGGGCAGCAGCCAATAATCAGCAAAAATAACCGCTCCCATCGGCATAAGCAGCAGGCCATAAAGTGCGACAAAATCTAACAGCTTCATCATAAATGCAGGGAATATGGCTGCGATGGTGGTGAGAGCACCGACAGCCAACGTCACTTTCCACCGGCTCCAATTGGGCGTGATCGTCTGAAGCGCTAATCCGGCACGATAAATTGTCGGGTTGGCGGTCGTCCAACTGGCGACGACGACGCACACCGCACCGGCGACGCCTGCGCCAAGATAGGCGATGGGACCTGGGGCGAAACTGCCCAGCGCTGCGGCGCATAAAATTCCCGAGGCGATCCAGGCGACATAATGTCCTAAATACATACCAAATGCGCTAAAAAAACCATACTGCCACTTGGGAGCGAACCGTAGGATCGACATATCCGCCATGCCGATATGCATGGCCAAGTTTGCGAACCATGCAAAAAAGGTGATATGCCAAATGGTGAATTTGGACTGTCCGCTGATCGGGATGCCGGTCCAAATTTTATCATTGGCGACCCGCCAGAAATCACCTAGAGAATGGACTCCCAGCTTTGGCAGAACGGCGATGGCTGCTGCGACAAATACCAGAAACATCCAGGGCGCGGCGATTTTGCCGAATTCAGATATTTTCTCAAATCCCAAAATAGCCAATAACGTCACCAGCGAACCCACTATGAAAACAACAATAACCCATTGTGCGCTGTTGGGATACAAATCGGAAAGTTGCGGCATCTGCATATTGAAGGGTAACCCGATGGCTGTTGCTGCGACTGAGATCATCGAGCCGGCTAAGAAACAAAACATCAGCGCATTCACAATGTTATATAAAAAAGTAACGCCTGGACCGGCAATTTTACGGGCCTGCCAATACATGTTCAGTCGTGTTTTGACGGCGATTGGCGCACAAATAAATGCCCAACTCATGACCGCCAAAAGGTTGCCGATAAGAAGGCCTAAAAAAAGATCGGCTGCTGCTACACCATGCGCAACAAATAAAGGCCCGATAACAAATTCAGTTCCTGCAACGTGTTCGCCGGAATAGAGACCGATAAAATTGCTGGCCTTTTGCAGTTTGTTTTCTGTAACCGGTTCTCGATCAAATTCATACAAAGCATCCAGACGTGAAGCAAGCGAAGGTTTAGATTTTCCCATGACTGTTTTCCTTTATGGTCATTGATCTCGATGATCCATCCTTGCAGAGAAAGGAATTTTTCATCTATGATGATACCGGATTTCGGCTATTTTCTTTCCTGTTCGATTTTGGTCTGATATCCGCTTTCAACAAAAGCATCGACGGGATCTATCGGCAAAAGTCTTTCCAACCTTGCGGTGGCGACGATTGGGCGGACATCAGCATACATCAACGCCCGGTTTACTATGCGGTTCGCCAGGATGATCTGATCTTTTCGACGACATTCTTCAATTTCATCGTTTTGAACCAATATGGCGCGCGCCAGACTATGCTGCAGCGTGTCAACCGAGTGAAGTATTGCATGCAGACGGTTTTCGCGGCTGCTGCACTGATCGATCATAAAAGCCCAATTTCGTTCTGGTTTGGAGTTTACGATGACTTGGCCGGTGACCAGTTCATAAAAAATTCTCGCAATTTCGGCATTAGGTTCCACCGCGTGATCGTCATCCGCTGCATAACGAGTATTAAAGTGAAACCCGCAGCGCATATTTTCAACGATCAATCGAGCCACGATCTGTTCAATATTGGCGCCATGAAAATGATGTCCCAGATCAACCAGAACGCCTGCATTTTCGCCCATAGCTTTTGCCAACGCATAGGCAGTTCCCCAATCGGGAATTGTTGTACTATAGGTGCCGGGTTCAAAAACTTTATATTCAATCAAAATCCAGACATGCGGATCAATTTCAGCTCTTGCCTGTACAAGACTTTCTTTCATGAGGCGGTAATTGCGCTGCAAATCGATTTGGCCGGGGTATGCTGAACCATCCGGCAGCCACACAGTCAGTACATTACCGCCGAGATCTTGGGCGATCTGAGCCGCAAGTCGCGTTTGTTCGAAGTAGCGTGTTCTCGTCTCTTTTTCATCCGCCGATAGACTGTTTCGATGAGAGCCTTTGAGAAAATAGGTGGGGCTGATCGAACCGATTCGCAATCCTCGCTCCCCCGCCAATTCGAATACCTGCTTCGCCATTTGATAGCTGCCGAGCATTGCATCTTCTGAAAAATCCCACAGCATATGCATTGCCACCGAGGCAGTCGCGCCGGTTAATTTATTGACGACTGAGGCATCGTCCAGTTTTTCAGCGATATTTCGTGCGGCTCCAGGAGGCATAAAGTCTCCAAATCGTCCGCCGCCAAAACGACCAAATATCCAACTTGGAATTTCAATATTGAAATGCTTCACAGCCTCGATTGCTGATCTCACCCGCTTTGAACCGAATTCCCACTCTAAAATCTGTACTCCCTTTTTGATGTGTTCTTCTGCCATTTCTATTTTCCTCAGATGTTTCCGTTGAGCGGTCGTATGCCGCAAGTCTCTACAGAGGTGATATGCTAAACGGTGTTGAAATCGATGTTGTTTCCCCGACTAAACAGGCTGTGCTGATTGATGTTGAATGCCGATTTCATGATATATCAATTGGGTATTGATGATGACATGTTCAGAGGGAGAGTTTGCGATTGATGAGTTGATCTTTTTCAGTATGAGATCAACTGCTTGGATGCCCATTTCGTAGGGGTGTTGATATACGGTGAGGAACGGAACTCCCAGACGGGCGACGATGTCATTATCCCCGAATTCAGCCAGCATTATATCACCTGGTATATTCAGGTTCCTTTTTAGAATTGCTTTACCGGCGCCATATGCGACCTGGCCGCCGACACAAATTATAGCATCCATCGAAATCCCTGCAGCCAGAGCTTCGTTTGTTTTTCTTTCTGCATCTAAAGGATCAATCTCACAAGGGATGACTCTGCGGGAATCATAATCCAACTTGTACTCTTTTAGTGCTTTTCGATATCCTCGATATCGACCTTTGGCGACAAATAATTTTTCTGTGGGACCCAGAAAGGTAACGTGCTTTCGCCCCTGTTCATAAAGTCGGGTGACGACATCATAACACGCTTTCTCGTCATCAATGGTCACTGAATCCAACCAGATTCCATCGACCAGTCGATCATAAGCGACCAGCGGAATTCTTTGGCTAACCAGACGTTCGAACAATGCCTTGTTATGTTCACCAGGAACAGCATCGATGAGAATGCCGTCAACCGCCAAAGCAGATAAGAACTGCAGATTTCTTTTTTCAACTTCGGGATTCTCATCGTTCACCATGATGATCGCCTCATAGCCGCGTTCACGGGCGCGTTCGTAGATTCCCCGAGTGACCTCTGAAAAAAAGGAAATGCGCAGGTTGGGGACGACAACTCCGAGCATAAATGAACGTTGTTGGACCAGACAACGGGCCATGATATTGGGATGATATCCCAATTCTTCAGCGATTTTTTTAACTTTTTTT
>RPQV01000122.1 GCA_003818595.1 Calditrichota bacterium | reverse complement strand
CTCAAACAAATCTAAACCAGATGGAAATCGCGTATCGAAATGTTCTGGATGGTTTTTTTTCACGAATCTCGGTACCTGACTCTGTTGTTGCTTTGAATAGTGTTGATATTTCTCCATCATTGAATTGGTTTCTGGAAAAACTGGCGATAGAAGCTTTGACCAAAACCGGGGTCAAACAAGTGCTTGCTGATCAAGGTGAAGAAAATAAAATCGGTCTACTTGAATATCGTTCTCTTGAAAATGAAATTCATTACCTCCCGATTGAAGGCAATAAAATTCAGCGTACCCTTTCAATAAAACTGTTTGTCAAATATATTGAAGGTTCTGGAAATATTTTAAGCTCGGAAATTTTGCAGCACTTGGCTTCCGACACTCTCTCGAAGAACCAAATAAAATCTATTGAAAATTCCTCAATTCCTTTCACCAAGGGAAAGGGGGGGAGATCTTGGTTCAGCAAAACGATTGAACCGGCATTAACCTTGTTCGTTTCAGGCGCTATAATTATGCTGTTTTATTTTTATCGTAGTAAATAACTCGCAGGTCTCAGTATGCACAATAAAATGTTTGTTGTTACTCTACTCCTCATGAACGTTTTGTGGTTTCTTGCATGTTCGCAACACAAGATTTCTGCAACCGCGACTGAAGAAGAGCGGATGAATGCTGCTTTAAAATTGTTTGAAAAAGGGGATTATTTTGAAGCGAAAACACAGTTTCGTATACTCACTTTGAGCAACAGCGGAAGCATAATTGCTGATAAGGCTCAATTTTATCTGGCCGATTGCCATTTTAACATGAAAGAATATATTCTGTCCGCCAGTGAATACGAAAGATTGCTGAAAGTTTATCCGAGTTCAGAGTATACGGATGATGCCAAATTTAAAATTGGCCTCAGCTATTTTAAACTTTCACCCAAATCAGGCTTGGATCAAGACTACACAGATCAGGCGATCACCCATTTTCAGGAATTTCTCGAGGACTACCACAGCAGCAATCTGGCACCTGAAGTTGATAAATATCTACAACAGGCCAGAAACAAACTGGCTGAAAAAATATATTTATCTGCCGATCTTTATCGCAAAATGAGTTATTATCAGGCGGCAAATATCTATTTTAATAAAGTAATCGAAGAATATTACGATACAGATTTTGCCGCATTAGCACTTTATTGGATTGCTGACAATAATCGTGCGATGCATCAATATACACAAGCTTTTGAAATATTTGACGAATTTCTGCTAAAGTATCCGGATCATGACTGGGTGAATAGAGCTCAGAATAAAATAAAACAAACTCGAACTGAATATGAAAAATATACACGGCATCAGCTCAAGATGCAGCAAACTCAAGCCAATCCAGAAACGGAGTAATCGGAGTGAATCTGGGAATTTACGGCGGAACTTTTGACCCGCTTCATTCGGCTCACCTGATTATTGCAGAGTCAGCTCGTCAGCAGTTCCAGCTCGATAAAGTATGTTTCATCCCCGGTTTTATTCCACCTCATAAGCAGCAAGATCATATCACCGACGCAGGGCATCGTTTGAACATGGTCAAAATCGCCATCGCCGGAAATCCACATTTTGAATTATCTGATTGGGAAATTTTAAAACAAGGTACCTCTTTTACAATCGATACAATCGAATTTTTTGCCGGCAAGCACCAGTTGGATGCAGATCATCTCTTTCTGATTATCGGCGCCGATAATTTGGCTGATTTCTCTCGATGGAAAAATCCAAATCGTATCATTCGTATGGTGACCCTGCTGGTGGCTGCACGTGCCGGCTGTGACTTGCTCCATCAAAAAAACCCAATGGCTATTCCTTATCACCTGATCGATGCACCGAAAATGGATATATCTTCGACGATGATACGACTGCGGATTTCGCAAGGTAAAAGTATCCGATATCTCGTCCCCGATAGTATTCATGAATATATCGAGAATAGTAAATTATATGCTTAATACTCATTCTCATCCATTACTTGTATGCAGAATCTTGAACTGAAAGCAATATATCCGGATTTGGCTCAAGCTCATCGTCTTGCGTTGAGCATTGGTGCAGTTTTCACCTGGACAAAAACTCAGCGAGATACATACTGGTGCACTGAAAATGGGAGGCTAAAGCTGCGTCAGCAGGACAATGAAGCAGCGCAGCTGATCGCGTATCAACGGCCGAATGAAAGGGGTGCCCGAATCAGCCATTATCTGATCTATTCGACTGATCAGGCTGAACAATTGTTTGCCGTATTGCAGCAAGTGATTCCCATTGAAGTCTCTGTGACCAAAGAGCGAACGCTTTATCTTTGGAAAAATGTCCGTATACATTTGGATGAGGTTGAACATTTGGGATCCTTTATTGAATTTGAAGCACAAATCAATAATGTCTATCCCGAGACAATATGCCATGAATTTATTAATTTCTTGATCGATCACTTTCAGATATCATCAAATCAATTGTCTGCTGTTGGATATGCAGAGATGCTGAAAAATAAAGGGATCCGTTGGTGTTAAGAACACTCAAAGTTTTTTATGGCAACAGCAACCCGTGTCTTGCGCAAGATATTTGCAGGTTTTTGGACTTGGAACCCGGACGATTGACCATTAATCAGTTCTCGAACGGCAATATCAAGGTGAAAATTGAGGAAAATATCCGTAATGACGATGTGTTCGTCATCCAAACCGGATCTTCACCCATTAACGACCATCTGGTTGAGTTGCTGATTTTGATTGATGCTCTCAAATATGCATCGGCGGGTAGGATCACAGCCGTTTTGCCGAACTATTTCTATTGTCGATCCGATAAGAAGGATGAGCCGAGGATATCCATTACTGCCCGGTTGATTACCGATCTGCTCGAGACTGCCGGAGCACAACGAATTCTAACCATGACTCTGCACTCACCGCAGGTCATGGGATTCCCCCGAATTCCAATGGATCAGCTCTTGGCAACGCCAACTTTGCTGAGTCACTATCGTAAAAAAGACCTGTCGAACGCCGTTGTTGCAGCGCCTGATGTCGGAAGTGCCAAGGGATCTCGACTATTTTCCCGAGCATTGAACCTGCCGCTCGTCATTCTTGATAAGGAACGCATTGGCGACGATGAAAAAGTTGTAATGCGAAATATCATCGGCGACCCTCAGGGGAAAGACGTTCTCATTATTGATGACGAAATACTTTCAGGTGGCTCCATCCTTGAAGCGACAAAAATACTGAAAGAGCATGGCGCAAAAAAAATACTGGCAGGATGCACACATGGCTTTTTTACCAATAATGCGCTGGAAAAAATTCAAAACTCCTGCATCGAAGAAGTCGTTACAACGGACACCATACCTCAGAATAACATTAAAAATTACAGCAAATTACAGGTGCTTTCAGTCGCCAAACTTTTTGCCGATGCAATTCGAGCCATCCATGACGGGAAATCTGTCGGTGATTTATTCGAAAATGTTTACCTGAACCAGTAACGGAGTACTCTATGAATGTAAGACCTGATTCTGTTGATTTATTTGTCCCTGGCAGGCTTTGCCTATTTGGTGAGCATTCTGATTGGGCGGGTGGATACCGTCGAATTGATTCGACCATTACCAAAGGATATTGTCTTTTGGTTGGCACCAATCAGGGTATATATACGACGGCCAAGAGACATCCGAATAAGTTGATCATCAGTACCACCTTGCCCGATGGTTCCAAACTGGGTCCCCATGAAATTGAGATGAAACCCAAGAAACTCTTGGAAGTGGCTGAGCAGGGCGGTTTTTATAGCTATTCCGCGGGCGTCGCTTACTATGCTCAGTGCCATTATGATATCCAGGGTCTTGAAATCGATGGTTATAAAATGGATTTGCCGATTCGGAAGGGGCTATCCTCGTCTGCTGCAAATAATGTATTGGTCGCGCGCGCCTTTAATCAGTTATATGATCTAAAGCTCACCAAACGTGGTGAAATGGAACTGGCCTATCAGGGAGAAATTCTGACGCCTTCAAGATGCGGACGGATGGATCAGGCATGTGCCTATGGGAATACTCCTGTTTTTCTCACATTTGATGGTGAACGCATGGATGTGGAAGAATTAAATCCCAAACAAGACATCTATATGGTCATTGCCGACCTCAAGGCAGGGAAAAACACGCAAAAAATATTGGCTGATCTCAATGCCTGTTATCCCAAGAGTGGCGGCAAAGTGGGTGATGATGTCCGCTATTATCTTGGACCGGTAAATAAGGATATATTATCTCGTGCTCGAGAGGCTGTCAATGATGCCGATGCCAAACGAATAGGTGCTCTCATGACTGAATCGCAGAGATTCTTTGACCATTTTATCGCTCCGGCGTGTCCAACTGAACTTTTATCACCAAAACTTCATTTTGTGCTTTCAAGCCCTGAAATACAACCCTACATCTATGGCGGCAAAGGAGTGGGTTCCCAAGGAGATGGCTGTGTCCAGTTTATTGTAAAAAATCCAGAAGATCAACAGCTTTTGATAAGCAAGTTGAAAGAAATTGGTATGGATCCTTACCCGCTGGTTATCTTTGCCAAGAAAGCTGCTGTTCCCGGAAAATCAAAATAAACGATGAAACAACCAAACATTGAATTAATACTTTTTGATTTAGGCGGCGTACTCGTTAATGTCGACACTGAAAAGGCATTGTCACAGGCTGCCTCATTGTTGCATTGTACACCGCAAAAAGCATCTGAACTTTGGCATCAAATGAATGAGGATCATCATCAGTATGAGCGCGGATTAATAAACACCTGCGAGTGGCTTGATCAGGTGAAAAAGAAGTTGTGTCTTGCTGATAAACGGCTGGTTCTCGAGCTTTTCAGCAACATTTTTACCCTTAACCTTCCTGTCATAAAAATTGCGCAACAGTTGTCAAAATACTATTCCCTCGCTTTACTCAGTAATACCAATCCGATTCATTTTTATCGCATCATGAATGACTTTCCGGAACTTCATTTTTTCCCAACAGCCATAACCTCATTTCAGATGCATGCACTAAAACCGGAAAAAGAAATTTACTTGAAATCCTGCAGCAACTTGGGCACGCTTCCAATACGTTGTCTATTCATTGATGATCGTGAAGAAAATGTCCTGACGGCAATTGAGGTTGGAATGTGCGCTGTTCAGTTCACCACAGTCGAAAAACTCCTGGACGATTTACAGAAATTATCAATAATCATCAAGTGTATGGAGGACTAAATGTCTCATTTAGCAGTGAAAGGCGGCACTCCAGTGCGTCAACAATCTTTTCCCGTCTGGCCGGTTTGGGGTAACGAGGAAATCGAATACTTGACGCAGGTGATCAAGAGCGGGAAATGGGGGAGCCTGCATGGCGAATTTACACCATTGTTCGAAAAGAAATTCGCCGCCTACCAAGATGCAAAATATGGAATTTGCATCAACAGCGGCACAACAGCAATACGCATTGCCCTTACTGCCGCTGATATTGATATTGGCGATGAAGTATTGGTTCCTGCATACACCTTTATTGCAACGGCTTCGGCCGTAATCGAAGCGGGCGGTATCCCAATATTCGTCGACATCGATCCCCAAACATATAATATCGACGTCGATAAAGCTGAAATGGCCATCACGCCGAGGACGAAAGCGATTATGCCGGTTCACTTTGCCGGACGTCCGGCCGACATGGACGCGCTGCGCAATTTAGCTGACAAATATCATCTGATCATTGTCGAAGATGCTGCTCAGGCCTGGGGAGCGCAATGGAAGGGGAGAGCAGTTGGGGCAATCGGTGCTGCCGGATGTTTTAGTTTTCAATCCTCAAAAAATATGAATGCCGGAGAAGGAGGCATTATCACCACCAATGATGATCTGGTTGCAAAAATGGCGCGTTCACACATGAATTGCGGCAGGAGCGAGGATGGATTATGGTATGAACATTTTTACTTTGGCGGCAATTCCAGAATTACCGAATTCCAATCCGCAGTATTGTTGGCCCAATTTGAGCGTTATGATGAGTTGAAGAAAATACGTCAGCAGAATCTGTCATATCTCAACAATGAATTAGGCAAGATAGAAGGAATAGAGGTGCTGAAGAATGATGAACGTATCACCAGCCATGCTTGCCATCTGTTCATCTTTCGTTATAAAAAAGAGTTCTTTGCCAATAAATCCAAGGCTTCATTCATTGAGGCGATGAGAAAAGAGGGTATTCCGACAAGTCCTGGATATTCCATACCTTTATACAAGCAGCCGGTCTTTCTCAAACGAGCCTTTGGCCCGAGAGGACGTTCGATCGAGCTGCCGATTGACTACAATACGGTGTTTTGTCCGGAAACAGAAAAAGCCTGTTATGAAGAAGCCGTATGGTTCACCCAGAATATGCTGTTGGGAAATCGTGAAGATATGGACAGCATTATTGAGAGCATAAAAAAGCTTAAATCCTTTGCCCAAGAGATATAAAAGGGAGCGTCGCAAGACGCTCCCTTTGGGGATTTATTTCACATAGAGTAACTTGCCGACGTACTTTTGCTCATTCACGATCAGCAGGTAAAAATACGTTCCGGTACCCACCGCACGGCTGAACTCGTCTCTTGCATCCCATTTCAGCATATGCATTCCAGCTTCTAGCGGTTCATCCGCCAGGGTGATGATTCTTTTTCCCAGGACATTGTAAATTTCAAGTTTGATTCGTGACGGTTCGGTCAACATCACATTAATTTGTGTCGTTGGATTAAAAGGATTCGGCGATATATCCACCGGATTTTGACCAAGCTCTTCCGCAAAATATTTTAGATCTTCGGGGCTCACATTAGACAAGACCTGCCAGGAGGTCCCGTTTGAACTTCCGCAGGTGACCACATTGGCATTTGTATCAAAAGTATACCCGGATTTTGTGAGATTGGTGACGCAGAATGTATAATCTGATTTGGTTTTGCTCCATCCGGTTGTCGCTTCACCCCAGCCGTCAGAACCGGTGGTAAAGCTTGACGAGTTGGTGGCGCCACCGGACCAGGTGCCGTTAACTGTTACGCTGGCCGTAGCATTTCCACTTTGATCAACAACTTTGACACGTGCCCTTCCACGATTAAACTTGGAGTATGTCTCCTTCGTGACCACTATTTCACTTATGTGCACAGCATTTTGCGGTGCAGTGTTTACAGTGATATAGTTGACTTTAACTTCATCGTCCGATCCGCAGCTATTAGTGGCTGTTAAGGTTATTGTATATACACCCGCTGCAGAAAAGACATGGGCAGGATTTTTAACTGTTGCAGTACCGCCATCGCCAAAATTCCAATTCCAACTCGTCGGATTGTTGGTCGACTGATCTGTAAAATTCACTGTCAGAGGAGCATTGCCGGTAGTCGGCGTGCCGACGAAGGCGGCTATCGGAGGATAGCAAACTGGTTCCGAGACCATGATATAATTGACTTTAGTTTCAACAGATGATCCGCAACTGTTATTGACAGTCAAGACGACTGTATACTCGTCGGCAGCAGAATATGTATGAACCGGATTCTGGATATTTGCTGTTCCACCGTCGCCGAAATCCCAAGACCAGGATGTTGGATTTCCAGTCGACAGATCGGTAAAAGAAACCTGCAGTGGAGCATCACCGTTAGTGGGAGTTCCTGAAAAGTCAGCCGTCGGCGACGCGGATACGATAATGTAATTATTCTTTGTTTCAGCATCCGATCCCCCTGGACCCGTAACCGTTAAAGAAACAGTGAATGTGCCCACAGTCTGATAGGTATGAGAAGGATTTTCATCAGTTGATGCTCCACCGTCACCAAAAGTCCATGACCAGGACGTCACGTCACCCGTGGACATGTCCGTAAAATTGACGGTCATCGGTACACAACCGGATGTTGCTGATGCGGTAAATGCCGCAACCGGCGCGGCAGGACCACCACCGGTGTTGACGGCGCTGAAAGCATTGACACGTCCGGCTCCCAGTTTGCCGATATAGGATGAGTTTCCGGAAATTCCGTATATATTATCAGCTGTGCTGAAAAGCTGCTGCTTCACTTGTTCAGCAGTCCAGGAAGGATTGTGTGACCAGATGAGAGCGGCAACGCTTGCGGCAATAGGAGTCGCCATCGAAGTACCGCTCAGGGAGGCAATATAGTCATTTTGTGCATCGCTATGATTGTGATACAGACTGTAAATGGCATCACCAGGCGCTGAAATATCCACCCAAGTACCATAAGTTGAAAAACTCGCCTTCACATCATTGGCATCAGTTGCCGCGACCGAAATAATATCAGTTCGGTTGGTCATATAGTCTGATGTCTCATTATTATTGTTTCCTGCCGCTTTAAAAATCAATCCGCCACTGGCAAGAAAATAGTTGATGGCGTCTGCCAATCCACCGGAATTGGAGGAACCCCAACTGCAGGAAGTTATTTTCGCGCCATTATTCGCCGCATAGTAAAATGCCGAAGCCGCAAAATCCATTCGGACATATCCGGCTTCATAGATCAAGTAACGTCCAGAATATCCTATGCGCAAAGGCATTACCTTAACACCATTGCCGTCAGCGACCAGCGAACCACTACCCCAACCGCCCGATGCTGCAGCGCAGGCATAGCCATTATTATTCAGCGCACCGACATTGCCCGCGCAATGGGTTCCATGACCGTT
>RPQV01000121.1 GCA_003818595.1 Calditrichota bacterium | reverse complement strand
TTTCGATGCTGTAGGACTCGGCCACCCACATAGAGGCCAGGCTAATTATCATTAACATTTTCTGGTTCACGGCGATGCCCTTTCATTGATGCCAAGCTGTGATGCTTTTTGCTGCTTAAAATTTATCGGACTAACGCCATCCGACGAACACTTGAATGGGTTTCGGTTGATATTTTATAAAAATAAATACCGGCAGCAACCGGTTGAAGACTTGCATTCTGCCCGTCCCATTCGATATGATGAATTCCTGAAGGCTGCACCTGATCGACCAGTAATCGAATCGGTTGGCCCAGCAGGTCGTAAATCGTCAGCTTCACATGACTACGCGCAGGGATTTGATATTCAATGACTGTCGTCGGATTAAAAGGATTGGGGTAATTCAGACTCGATAAATAATCTGTCGGTGAATGATTGACATTTGATTCCACCCGAGCGACAATTTGATCCATACGAAAAACCCCGGCAGCCGTTCCGGCGTAAATAATGTTGGATTGAAAAGGATCGACCGCGATAGCGGGAACATGCTTGTCATCAAGTCCATTCACCCATAATATCCACGATTCGCCGGCATCCAATGACTTGAACAATCCGCTGCTCCATGTGCCGGCATACAAGACATGAGGATTCGTTGGATCAACGACCACTGATTTAACCAGTAGTTCCTGCAGACCATCGTTTTTGGAACTCCAGGAGGAACCACCATTGATGGTTTTATACACTCCGCCGCCAAAACTTCCACAATACATAATCTGTGGATTGGAAGGATCGATCGCAAGGGCGTCAATTTTGAGAACAGAGATGCCGAGATGAATCTGGTTCCATGCGGTGCCGTCGCCTACTGTTTTCCAGACGCCTGACGTTTCGGTGCCGATAAAAAGGGTATTGCTCATCTTGGGATTAAAGGCGCACTTGAGGCAGCGCAAATCCGTCAAACCGGTATTCACCGGCGCCCAGGTATTTGCCTGATCGCTGCTCATGAAAACGCCGCCGCCATCAGTAGTCACAAATATCACATTCGAATTCAGCGGATTAATGGCGATATCCGTCACCCGTTTATCGGTCAGTCCATTCCGTTTCTGCACCCATGGTGATGTCGAGCTCTCTTTAACATACACGCCGCTCTGCCAGACTGCCACATACAAATAATCAGGCCGCAACGGATCAGCCTGCAGGGACATGACTGAAAGGCTGCGCAAGCCATCATTTAATCCGACCCAAGAGAGACCTCCATCTCGACTTTCATAGACGCCGCCGCCATTAATACCCGCATATATCTTGTTTTTTGTGAAAGGATCGCACAGAATCGAAGAGACCAGCGTACTGGTGAGCCCGTTATTGGTATCCTGCCAAACTTGGGCAAAGGCGACACTTCTGGCCACGCCGGCGGAGGAACCAGCAAACAGTAAGGAATTTTGACTGGGAGCAATAGCGATGCAGTTCAAATAGGTATTCAAGAGGCCGATCGAAGCGGGATTCCATAAAATGCCGCTATTCTCGCTTTTATAGACGCCTCCTCCATAAGAAGCCGCATAAAGCACATCTTCCCTGGTGGGATCCTGCGCGATATCCATGATCTGTGTTCGATCAATGCCGGTCATCAATGGAATCCAGGTCATGCCGGAATCGAGGGAGGTGAAAATGCCGCCATTGGTCGCGGCTGTCAGCTGACTATCAGAAGCGGAACCAGCCAGATCATTGACGACAAGATTGGCAAGCCCTTCATTGACAGGCGTCCATGCCGTGTCATCCGCTGCCCGTTTGAAAACACCGGCGCCGGAGCTTCCGACAAATAGTGTGCTGTCCCGGGACAGTGCAAGCGTCGTTAAATTCAGGGATGTCAGACCATTTGAGTCGTAAAGTTTCCAAGTGCTGCCGTCGTCGCTCGACTGAAATAATCCTTTGTCAGTGGTCAGAAACAAATGCCGGTCAGAAAAACCAAAATACAACCGACGAGTATTCCATGTTGTCACGCCGCTGCCAATTCTCTGCCAGGATTCGCCCGAATCTTGGCTGCGCATCAAACCGCCGTATTGCGTACACGCAAAGAGGGTGTTGGGTAATACCGGCGAAATGACCAGCGACTGAACATGCCCATCTGCCAAACCAATGCTGGTTTTCTTCCAGGAAAGGCCGCCATCCTCACTTTTCCACACGCCGTCACTACGTAAACCGGCATAGACGGTATTGGATATCTGAGGATGCACACATAATGCCGTCACATCCCCGCCATACGGCCCATGACTGATCCATACGTTTTGTTGACTGGATAAGATTCCTGCAGAGAACAACCAAGGAATAATTAATTTGATAAGCAGTCGTTTCAAAGTCATATCTCCGTTGTTCATGATTCAAGTTGACAATAATCGTGCTGATCAAAAATCCGCGACAGGAATGCCCGCGCCACAAGCCAAATGAAAATCGAGTTGGTGATGAGATAACGTTTCCACATCCGTCGTGGTTCCTGCCCCAGTCGAAAAGCCCATTCGAGGCCGGAGACCTGCATCCATTTGGGTGCGCGGCGGGTCAACCCTCCGATGATATCAAAACTGCCGCCAACACCGTGAATCACCGGGATGTTGAGCTGATGCTTGTACTTTTGCACCCATTTTTCCTTCATCGGAGTGCTCATGCCGAGCATCAGAATATCGACTCGAGCTTCTGCAACCATTTTCACGGTCTCGAGCTCTTCAGCCGGGGAAGCAAAATAGCCGTTGCGATATCCTGCTAAAATAAGCGCAGGATAACGATTCCTCAAGAGTTCAACCACCTTGGAAATCACCTCTTCCGTGGCTCCCAATAAAAAAATTCGGTAGCCCTTTTGTGATGCCAGCTCGAATAATCCCTCCATCAGATCAGTTCCGTTCACTCTTCCCGGAAGCGGCCGACGCAACAGATGAGAGGCCCAAACAACCGGAACCCCATCCGCACCGACCAAATCTGCATGGCGGATGATATCCGCCAATTCCTGATCCTGCCGGGCTTTGACAATCTTGGCGGCATTCACAACCACTATATGACAAGGCCTTCTGGACGCAATGACGATATTGAAATAATCGAGGCATTGAGCCAACGTCATTTGGTCAATCGCACAATCAAGTATGTTGACGCGCCGAAACGGCCTTGCGACGGAAAAATTGTCCATACCACTGTTCATGATATTAGGAGGCCGAATCAACTGGCTTTTCAACCGACTTAATATTTTTTCATATTCTTTGACCATCACGGAATTTGAAAAACGCCTGTTGGCGCTCATTTGCGCATTTTTGCCTAAAAATTGCCTCAGCGTTTGGTCGGCGGCAAGCCGACTGACGGCATTGGTCATTTCGAGAAGATGATCGGGTTGAACTAAAATGCCGTTTTGTTCATTCTCAATCAGCTCTTCATTGCCGCCGACACGGGTGGCCACGACAGGTTTGGCCAAAGCCATCGCTTCCAGTAGAGCATTCGAACATCCTTCGACCTGAGACGAAGTCATCAACACAATATCCATCACTTGGATCATATCCGCCACATTTGAGCGTCGACCGACGAATCGAAAAAGCGAGGCCATACCCATTTGCTCAGCAGACGTTTTCAGCGTAGGAAGCAGCTGACCATCACCCACCAACAGCCCGATTACATTGGGAAATCTCTCCGCCAAACGCCCACATACTTTAATAAACACATCCGGGCTTTTGACCGGCTCCATCCTGGCGACGATGCCCAAGACCAAAGCGGATTCTGGAATCGACAGCGTGCGACGCACCTGGAGAGCAGAAGCGGTTGTCTGCAGTCGCTCCGGATCGATTCCGTTGTAAATGAGATGGATCCGTCCGGGTTTAATACGTCGAGATCGAACGAATGCAACTCCCGCCTGACTATTGGCTATCACCGCATCGGCAAGTCGCAAGGCAAATTTCTCCAGCAAAAGATACAAATGACTGCCAACGGAGGAAAATAGTTCTTTTGCCGTTCTCTCGGTTGCAATGACATAGGGAAGATGAACGATCTTTGCGGAAAAAATACCCATCAACCGAGCAGAGATGTTATAACACTGAAGAATGTCGATTCGATACTTTAAAAGTAATCGCGGCAATTTGATAAACGGAGAAAAATCGAGCATCCATTTTTTATCGAGATATTCGACTGACACCTGAGGAACGGCTTCAAACTGCGCATCATTTTCACTGCCGCGATAAATCGCCGCCACAACGACGGCGAATTGTGTTTTGTCCAATCCCCGCAAAAGCGTCAGAAGCTGCAGTTCAGCGCCTCCTGATTTAAAGGATGGAATTAAAAAAAAGAGGCGGATTCTATGATTCCGGCGCCATCGTCGTTTGTGTTGAAGATCAGGCATATCCTAATGCACGCATTTTCTCCCAAGTCGTTTTATCAAAACCGGACTGATGATTTGACGACACAGGGTGAGGTTTCAGCGTCTCACGCCATTTAACAAGTTCAGCCATCCGCTTTTTAACAACCTCGGATTGGAGATCGAACAGATTTTGGGATTCCTGAGGATCCGGACTCAATTGGTAAAATTCATGCAGGCCGTCAGAAGCCTCTATGAGCTTATCCTCTTTGGTACGCATGGCCGTTAAATCCCGAAAGTAATGCTGAAAATCAATACGCTTCAAATCATTGTTTCTATTTAACCATCGATCAATCATCATCTCCGGATTATCCGTTTCACAGAATGCAGCGGTTCGTGATGAACCGTTTAAAAATGATGTACCTTGTCCTTCATTTTTATACTGCCAATCAACACCCAAACCTTCCAGGATTGTCGGCACAATATCATTCGTTTGAACGATTTCCGCGCGGCGACACTCGGGACTGAACCATTCCGGATATCGAATAACAAGGGGCACTCTCATCAGAGGTTCATAAAGGCAGAAAGCATGCCAGAAATACCCATGCTCACCAAACATCTCGCCATGGTCTGCGGTGACGACAATCAATGTGTTGTCGTATTGATTCGTACTCTTGAGCAAATCGAATAATCTACCCAAACGCCAGTCCAGATAAGCGATTTCACCGTCATAAAGCTCTTTATAACGATTGACCTGCGTTTCGGAAAATTCTGTTTTCCCGGCAAAATAGCGCATGTGGTCGAAGGAGAGTGCCTGACATTCATCGATCCATGATCCTGAGAAAAATCGGCGCCGAAAGGGATAGGGCGGACAGTAGACGGAATGAGGTTCCTGATAATGAATATAGGCAAAAAAGGGTTGCGCAGTTGCGTGCTGCTGAAGAAAACGACCAAAGGCAACTTCAGTGGCATAGGCGCCATCATCTCGTCGCAAAGCCCGTCCATGATCAAATGAATCAAGCACATTTTTCAACAGGTGTTTGCTACAGGGAGGTACAAGATTTTTCATGCCCGCCCAAAGCCGAAAACCATTGAGCGGCAGGATGGCTGACTCTCGACCGATTGAAGGTGCTTCCGGTGAACCGCGATAAAAAGATTTGATAAAACCCTGGGTCAAGCCGGTTTGGCTGCTGATGTAAAGATTATTGGAAAAACAAATCGTATAATAGTTTCTTTCAGCCAGAATAGACGCTAATGAATCGCGGCCGTCAAGCAGATAATAATAATGGTTATTATATCCATGGGTGGTGGGATATAGTCCGGTGATCAACGACGCAACGGCCGCACCCGTCCAGTTTGACGCCGCGAATGCATTTTCAAAGACAATCCCGGATTGGGCCAAATGGGACAAGTAGGGGGTGGTTTCGCAGGGGTAATCATATAACGACAAATGATCAGCCCGGAGACTGTCGATTGAAATCAGCAAGATATTCGGTTTTTGATGGTTCACAGCACTTCCAAGGGTTGATCGATTGACTGGATAAAGGAATAGATCTTTTCCGCTCGCGACTCCCAGGTGAAATCCCGGACATCTTGAAATGCCTGAGAAGCGAGTCGATGTGATAAAGGTTCGTCTGCCAGCAAAAGGGCTATTTTCTGCGCCAAATCGTTGGCGTTTCCGTTTTGAAAAAAGAGAGCATTATGATGATCCTGAAGAATTTCCGACAGCACCGGCAAATCACCGGCGACAATCGGTCGACACGATGCCATATATTCGAATAATTTAAGGGGTGAGGTATATTGGCTGATTTCATGGTCAGCAGTGGGCGGCAGGACCAAAACATCAGCGGCGGCCAAATAAAGAGGGACATCAGCGGGCGGAACAAAGCCCGGCAATAATATATTGGTTAATTTCTCCTTTTTAATCATCTCCCGCAGTCGCTGTAAATATTGACCATGACCGCCGACCAGGATGAATTGTACCTGTGGAGCTGTCAGTTTGGATGCCTGAACGAAAAGTTGAGCGCCTTTTCCCGGCAAAAGCTGTCCGGTATAAATGACCGTTGGTGCCGAGGAGAGCCGGAGACGATCTCGAGCATCCTTTTTGGTGAGTTCAGAAAAAGCAAAAGCCCTGGCGCTGACGCCGTCATGAGCAATCAATATCTTTTGCGGATTGACGGGAAATCGCTCGATCAACGCTTGAAAAAGGGCCTTAGAAATCACCACCAAACCATCAGAATCTCTCAACAGACGCTTAAAGGCAGAACGCGGCGTCTGCTGCTCTAAAGCATGGACTTCGAAAATAATCTTCACCTTCTTGTGGCGAAACCACCATTTTACCAGTTGCAGAAAGGCGTAAGCACCATTGACATTGCGTGAATAGACAATAATTTGGTGACTCGCTGAGCACTTGCGCAGAATCCGCAGGGCAAAAAGATAGGAGGAGAGGAGGAACGATAATCCGCCGATGAAAGGCAATTTGAGCCGTTTTCGGCCATCCACCAGCGGTTTGCTCAAGCTGAGCAGGGAGAAAAGGCGTTTGATGCTGAATAAAGGCTCCACACCATAGAATTGTCGAATCTCCTGTTCTGTATAGGACGGCACATCGAAATAAGCGGGATGTACCAGTTGAACGGCAACGCCCAATCGACCGAAAGCCTCGCACATTCTGATTTGCTGAATGGTGCAGGCCAAATTCGCCGGAAATCGTTCATTTGACAAGTAAAGTAGAGTCGTTTCAAATTTGTCCATCATCACCGCAATTGCTGCCTAAATTTCCAAATTATGCCATAGCTGATGATCGCCCTCAATAACGCCACAATCAGCATGGCCAATGCTGCACCCACAACACCCATATGCTGAAGTCCGAAATATAAAACAATCATTTCGATCAACATCATCAATATATTCATCACCAGATGATAACCTAACGCATTTTGATTCAATTTGCCGATAATGATGCTCGAGCTGAGATTGTAAAACAGACGAACCGCGCCCGCTGCCAACAATATCTGCAGAACTCTCGTACCCGCATCATATTTTCCGGCATAAAATATATGGAGAATAGGTCTTGCGAAAATCATCATCACCAGAAGCAAGCCGGTGGCGGCCACGCCAACCCAGACCGATATTCGTCGCACCTGTATCTGTTTTGTTCGTCCAAATTCAGGAATCCAGACATATTTCCCGGCGCGACCCAGAATATTAAAAAGCTGCGAAGGAACCGATGAGGCCTGATATAAGGCCAAAGACGCCAAATCCAGGAATCGGGGAATGAAAAGACTATCCAAGGAACCCATGATGGTCACAGATGATTGTGATCCCAACAAAAGGATGCCGCTCGTGTAGAGTTCTCTGGGAACTGGTCTCCCGCCATAGGGAACAAATTTGAAGGTCAGGATCATATTAATAATCGCAAAAAGAATGACAGTCGCCAGGTACCCGTAGATCGCCAAGTATGCGAAGGTGGTGTGAGTCAATACCATCCACAAAACAAATAGAAAAAAGGCGCCGCGAAAACCATTCAACATCAAAATAGCGGGGATGTAACTCTGTTTCCCACGCCAGAGATTGGAGGAAAATAACGTCGAGACATAAGCGACGCAGGCGACATAAAGCATGAGACATTTTTGCCAGTCCAGTTTATAGATCATCCTGGCCACGCCGATGCCGATCGCCGATAATAATGCGCCAATGAGCATGATCCTATAAAAAGCACTGTGCCAGTTATACTCTCCCGGTTGATTGCGGCTGAAGAAGCGGGCGATGGAAACATCCTGACCCCACACAGCGAGAGGAGGTATAACCAGAATTAATGTCCGTACAAGGGAAAATTCTCCAAACTCCTGCGGAGTGAGTGCGCGACCCAGCAAAATAGTCGAAAGAGAGGCCAGCACCATGACCATTGAAAAAACAAGTGAGACACTCCCAATACTGTACATCATTTTTTTGAACATGTCGCGAACAGCCTTGTACTTTAGAGATTATTGCTGCGTGGTAATCCGTTTGTTGATGACATAGACGGAAACGGCGGTGGCCATCATCACATAGAATGGCGCATATCCGCCAGGAGGATGCTTGTCGACAAAACCATGCACACAAAATGCAGTGATTCCTGCAAGCAGGCATGTGGATGTTACCGCAAGCAGGGGATCGTTCGAGGAAACGGTCGATGTCAATGTACGAAATACTGCGGTCAGCAGTAATAACAGCGTAGCCAATCCGATCAAACCAGTTTCTCCGGCAACAAGCAGATACATATTGTGAACAGGACGCGGAATGGAGACATATCTGAGCGATTCAATGGTGTCATTATACCGCCTCATATTAATCTGA
>RPQV01000120.1 GCA_003818595.1 Calditrichota bacterium | reverse complement strand
CACCATCCACACCCAGCCAAATGTTGTTTTGCCGGTCTGTATAAACCGTTCCGACGGTATTGGCTGATAAACCCGTACTCTGATCGAGATGCAGCTTGATTTTCCCTTGGTCGTCAAAAATGTAAAAGCCGCCGGTGATTGTACCGACAGCAAATGATCCATCTGACAGCACAACGCCGTCATAGGGGAAACTCTGGATGAGATGCCTGGATTCCACAAAAAAGGGGTATACCTGCTGACCGTCCCAAATAAAAAAGCCTCTGCTGTCAGTCCCCATCAAATAATGATCCGGGCTTTTCCCATATGGCAGCATGACCTCGACACGATCATTTTTAAAGAAATCACCTCCGAGTACAGGAATCAGGGAATCATTTTCCATCGCCGTCAAGCCGATTCCATATTCAACAACATAATATTTCTGATTAAAATAAAAAGCTCGCAAAAAACGATTTTGCGGTTTCCAGCTTTTCACCTGCCAATTTTCTTTCCCTTGATCAGGCGAATCCTCAGAGATCGGCGTGAAGCGAAAGATTCCCTCAGATGCCTGGAAATAGACACCTTCTGCTGTGACATGGATGTTGTTGATGTAATTGAAAAAGCGTTCTTCCGGCACAATGTATTCCATCAGCGAGCGAAATTGTGTTGCCCCCTGCTCATTGGGTTCGAGATAACCGAATTCTCCTGAAAATCCCACATAAATGCGACCATTCTCATCCATAGCGAAGGAACGGGCTAAAGACTTGTTGGGTGAAGTGATCAACCGCCACGTGGCGCCGTCAAATTCCTGTACGCCATGACCATTGCCGATGTACATGATGCCTCTGTTGTCCTGGATGATATCCCAGTTCTGGACGTGTCCCTCCGTTTCCTGATTCGGATAAAACGACATGAACGGCAGGCCTCTTTCAGCGGCATGCGCTTCGAATAGAATGGCGCCATAAAGCATCAGGGGCAAAAATCGTCTCATACTCTGCCTTTCTGGAGTTCCTGCTTCAGTACCGCGTCGGGCAGCTTGGTGAAATAATGGTTGGCTTTTTCATCAACGACTATAAACTTCACTACAGTTCCTTTTTCTGTTTTTCGACTTGCCGGTGACTCGAAATTTATCGTGGTAACCTGATTATGAATTCTGCAAATTCACCTTCACAGCTATCGAATGACAATTCTCCGTGATGTTCATGAACGATAATATCATAGCTGATTGAAAGACCGAGGCCTGTCCCCTGCCCCGATGGTTTGGTGGTGAAAAAAGGATTGAACAGTTTATCGCGAATTGCTTCCGGCACTCCGTTGCCGTTGTCGCGAATGCGCACCTCCAAACCATCCTCCACACCACGGCTGCTGACGCTCAGCAGCGGCGCAAAACTCCCGCCCACTGCCTGCTTTTTGCGTTGCGTCTCATAGCACGCATTGGAAATAATGTTGAGAAAAACGCGGCTGATGTCCTGCGGCACCACCTCCAGTTTTCCCACGGAAGCGTCCAGATTCGTTTCGATTTTGATATTAAACGTGCTGTCTTGAGCGCGCATGCCGTGATACGCCAGATTGATGTCCTCGGCCAGCATCGCATTGATGTCCGTGAGCTGGCGCTCGCCCGACTTGCCGCGCGAATGCTGCAGCATGCTGCGCACAATGCTGTCGGCTCTTTTGCCGTGCTCCTTGATTTTGGCGGCGTTCTGCTGCAGGGTGACTAATATCTCCGCCATCGCTTCTTTATCCGTCGGTTCAGCCGAAATTTCCTCTTCGAGTTCTTTGACCAGGCTCTCCGACAATTCAGCAAAATTGTTGACGAAATTGAGCGGATTCTTGATTTCATGAGCAATACCCGCCGTCAGTGCGCCGAGCGCGGCAAGCTTGGACTGGATGACCAACTTGTCCTGCGTGGTTTTAAGGTCGTCCAACAACTCGTTGAGTCGACGATAGGTTTTGGCATTGTCGAGAGCAATGGCGCAGTAGGCCGCCAGGTTTCGCAGCACATTGACATCATAATCGCGATAGGCATTTTTGCGGAAACTTTGTGCGGAAATCACGCCGCTGACTTTATCCTTGTGCCATAGCGGCAAATAGAGGACCGATTGCGGAGTATCGCCGGTTAAAGCAGTCAAACGACCTAGATATTTACCGCAGTCCGTGCTGCAGTCATTGACAATAACATCCTGCTGATGATTGTAACACCACGCCTCAAGCCGGCTCTCATCGGACAGGGGCACGGAAAAAGCAGGCAGCAATCGGCCCTTTTCGATTGTGGCCGGAAATTCCAAAAACTCGGTATCCGGATTGGACAATCCAATGGTGAAAATGGAGGCATCCATCAGGGAATTGACATTTTCATAAATCGTGCGAATGATATTCTCAATAGACAGTGACGAAGTGATGTCCCGGCCAATCCGGCTGAGCTGTTCAATATCGTCTTTTTGGGAATTGACCAATTCGAGCGCTGTTTTTAATTCCTGGTTCTGTTTTTCAATCAGGCGGCTTTGTTTGGTTCGGATCAGATATCCTCGCCACAAAATGAATGACAAGCACAGTCCTAATGCCGTTGCCGTGATTCCATTGATTTGATTCGAGATTAATATTTCATGATTGCTCTGCGTCAGAGACATCGCATAATAGAAAACAACAAAGGAGATGATGAAATAGATCAATGCACGGAATGGAGGGATCAGAATAATCAAGCCGGTGATGAGACATGTGATGAGATAAGGCGTAATGTTGTTCGTGACCAGTTGATCGGCGGCGGCGATTACAGCCCCGCCCAACAACAAAATCAATATCGTCATGTTGACGCAGAGTTTTGCAGCGCGGTTGTTCTTTGCCGGCTTGAATGAATAGAAATAGAGCAGCAGGCTGATGACCAGGAATGAGGCAAACATGACGGCGTGAGAGGTTGAGATCGCTCGCCGCCACTGATACGATACTCCGGTTGCGTTGCCGGCTTCGAGCATGAAAATGACAAAATACATGGCGCTGGTCGGCAGGGCCAGTAATGTGAGGTAGAGTACGCGACGGATATTCTCCAATCCGATGACGGTCTGAAATATCCCGCTTTCTTCAGGGGAAAGCCTGATAAAGTCGATTATTTTATTAATCCATTTCATGATTACGGCATGTCGAATAGGAATACAAAACCAAGGTGCCTCCTTCAGCGAAATGTGCTTCTGAACCAAAAGCGGGAAAAGTCATTATGGGCAGAAATTGTCTCATTCTCAGCCTTTCAGGATTTCCTGCTTGAGCGCGTTAAAGTCCAGCGGCTTGGTGAAATAGTGCTCGGCGCCGTATTCCATCGCCGCATCATAATATTGATTGCTGTAGGCCGTGATCATCGAAACCTTGATTGACGGGAATTCCCGCTTCACATGCTGCAGCAGCTCCAGACCATTCATTCCCGGCATATTGATATCGGACAGTATGAACATGATCTCCGGCGGTTGTTTCATGTCGCGCAGCTGCTTCAAAGCATCTTCGCCCGAAAAAGCAAATATCAATTCGATCTTTTTCTGCTGCATCTCCTTGCGAAAGTATTGCCTAAATAACAGCTCCACATCTTTTTCATCATCGACAACCATGACTTTCATATGCTGTATCCTTTTCTGTTTCTGTTCGCAGTGCTTCCTGTATCGTCAGCGGTATAATTTTATTATAAATTCGGCGAATTCACCTTCACGAGTCTCAAAGGACAATTCGCCATGATGTTCATGAACGATGATATCATAGCTGATCGAAAGGCCGAGTCCTGTCCCCTGTCCCGCCGGTTTAGTGGTGAAAAATGGATTGAACAGTTTATCGCGAATCGCCTCCGGTATCCCGTTGCCGTTGTCGCGAATGCGGATTTCCACACCCCCCTTCATCGCCCTGCTGCTCACCTTCAACAGCGGAGCAAAGCTTCCGCCGATTGTCTGCTTTTTGCGGTGCGCCTCATAACAGGCGTTGGTGATGATATTCAAAAAGACTCGACTGATGTCCTGCGGCACCACTTCAAGCTTGCCGACATTCGCGTCGAGTTCAGTCTCGATCTTGATATTGAAACTGCTGTCCTGAGCGCGCATGCCGTGATAAGCCAAGTTGATGTCTTCGTCGAGCATGATGTTGATATCCGTCAGCTGTCGTTCACCCGATTTGCCGCGTGAATGCTGCAGCATGCTGCGCACAATGCTGTCGGCGCGCTTACCGTGCTCGTTGATTTTCAGCGCATTCTGCTCCAGAGTATCCAGCAAATCGGTGATATTCGCCGCCTCCTCCGCGTCGAATCGAGACTGATTTTTATCAATCCCCTGGCGCAACTCTTTCACCAGTTCTTCGGTGAGGACGGCAAAGTTATTGACAAAATTGAGAGGATTCTTGATCTCATGCGCGATGCCGGCGGTCAAGGCGCCCAAAGCCGCCAATTTAGACTGGGTGATCAGTTTCTCCTGCGTGCTCTTTAAATCATCCAGCAGCTCGTTGACTCGGCTGTAAGCATCCGCATTCTCCAAAGCGATGGCCGTATAGGTTGCCAGATTGCGCAAAATGTTGAGATGATATTCCGTATAGGCATTTTTATTGAAACTCTGGGTGGTGATGACGCCGATTGTCTTGCCCTTGTGCTGCAGCGGTAGATAGAGAATCGATTCCGGATTTTCTCCCTCCATGGCCGGCAGCAATTGCTTGATGTATTTGTTAAAATCACGGCGATAATCGTTAATAAATATCTCTTTTTGATTGATAAAACACCAGACGGCCAGGCGATTGTCGTCGTTAAGGGAAACGCGGAATTCATGCAGGGTTTCGTTCTTTTCCTTAGTCGCGGGGAATACCAGCGCCTGCTTTTCCGCATCTAACAAACCAATGCCAAAGACAGAAGCGTCCATCAAGTTGTTGACATTTTCATAGGCCGTATTAATGATGTCCTTGATCGAAAGGTTGTCGGTGATATTGCGTCCAATCACGCTGAGCTGTTCGACGTTATTCTTTTGCTCCTGAATCTCTGCCGTCCGGTCGAGAACAATTTGTTCCAATGCCCGGCTCCGTTCCTGCAGCTGATGCGTGCGGGCGCGGACCAGGCCAAAAATCAATCCGGCAGCGCCGAGGATATAAAGAGACCATGCCCACCAAGTCCCATACAACGGAGGTTCAATCGTGAATGCATAAACATCCTCACTGCTCTCATGATGAAATATATTGCGCGCCTGCGCGCGAAAACGATATTTTCCGGCCGGGAGGTTGGTATAATAACGTCGTGTATCAGTGCTCCAGGACGACCAGTCGTCATCAAAACCCTCCAATTGGGTGTGGAACTCATTCGCGCGCGGATTCAAGTAGGAAGAGGCGGAGAAATCAAATCGCATCTCGTTAAAACGAAAAGAAAAAAGGCGTTTGCTCGGATCATTCAGAAAATTTTCAGGTTTGGCAGCGCCGTAATAGAAGACCGAGTCGCCGGCCAAAGCCACTCGACGGATGAGGGCGGGGAAATCAACTTGTTCAGTCTGATGTTGATTCGGTGCAAAGCGAATGACATTGTTGGCCGTGCCGAACCAAATGACTCCGTTTGGCTCAGCGGCGATGTTGTTGATCACCTCATCGGCAATGCGGGCCAATTGATCTTTTTCCAGCTGGTACTCACCATTCGGCAGCTTTTTATAGACGACCGATTCTTTTCCCAAATTAATCCAAAAGTTTCCATTCATGTCAGTGGTGATGATCCCCTCATCCGGATTTCGACCCAGCTGCACGCCGGCGAAAAACGGATCAGACGAAAATTTCTTCAGCTGCGGATCAAAGCGATAGACTCCCGACTTTGTGCAGAACGCCAGACGATCTCCCAGTCTAAAGGAAGTGACGCCGCCGACGGGCAGGCCATGCTCGACGTCGAATTTTTCGATGAGAGGATTAAGCAATTGATTTTCATCGAATGTCAGCCGCATGATGCCCGTATCCATTGTGCCGAGCCAAAATATGCCGGGTTCAAATTCAAGTGCAGATCGAACATATTCGTGAGTACCCGATACAGGCCCCAAACGACTTAGCCGATTGGGATTCCGGACATCATACTGCAGTAGTACGACGCCATCACTTGTTCCGCCAAGGATCAGGTTATTTCCCAAACTCAATCTGCACAGGGTCAGCACAGGTCGGGATAACTCCTGGTTCGGCAGCGCTAAAAAAGCTCTTTTCCCCTCAATCCGATAAATACCCTGGTTGACGGTAATGAACAACTCGTCATTGATCTCAAAGAAAAAAAATGACTGAGCATTGCCAATAATACCTCCGACCAGCTTGAACTGTCCGTCATCCGGATCCAAATAATAGACGCCGTCGTTGGCAGCGATGTAGAGCAGGCCTTTATAGCGACGAAAATCTGAAGGACCCGTTCCTCCGGGGACATCAAACGTTGTCAGGGGGGAATCATATTCGAGCACCGCCATCCCGCCGTCCATCGCCACCCACACATTTCTCTGCTTATCAAGAAACAGGCAGCTTATCGTATTGGAGAGGAATCCGGATGATTGAGTCAAATGGTATTTTATCTTTCCCGCCGTATTAATGACGAAAAGTCCGTTAGCCATTGTCCCCAACGCAAAACAGCTGTCAGGCGTGACCACACCGGTGTAAACCGTGGCGCTGGGCAACAAAGCGTCTGCATCGGTGAGGAAGGGTCGAAAGACATGTCCATCCCATAAAAATAATCCCCGGCTAAAGGTGGCCACAAGCAAATGGTGCTGTTTCCCCGGGAACGGCAGCAGCACATGAATGCGATCATTCGCAAATTGTTCACCTCCGGGCAATAAAACCAGCGAATCATTCACCATTTTCATCAGACCGACATCAAACTGCTGCACATAGAGTGTATGATCGATCATGAAAGTATAGCCGAAGAGGCCCTGCGGGCGCCAAACATCAACCTTCCAATTCTCCTTGCCGTCACTGCTCGGTTGGGGACGAAAGCGGAACAGATGCTGATGCGTCTGGAAATAAACGCCTTCCGGCAGGGCTTGCACTGACCAGACATAATTAAAAATCCGATCCGCAGGCTCGAGAAATTCCATGAGGGAATGGTACTGCATCAATCCTCGATCATCGGATTCGAGATAGCCCAACATTCCCGAGGATCCCGCATATATTCGGCCATTGGCGTCTTTGCAAAGCGACCGACCGAAAGAATGATTGGGATTGATAATCATACGCCAGCTCGAACCGTCAAACTCCTGTATGCCGTAGCCGTCGCCGATGTACATGACGCCGCGGTCATCCTGTTCAATGGCCCAATACTGCGTGTGTCCTTCAATCTCCTTGCTGGTATAAATCGACATAAATGGCTTGCCGGTCTCTGCACTGGAAAGGACGCCTGCAAATATCCATAGCGACAGCATTATACAATAGTGTTTCATGGCTTTACCTTTTCAGGATTTACTGCTGCGAGGCAACTTGATAATAAATTCGGCATATTCTCCGTCGTGACTTTCAAAGAATAATTGTCCGTTATGCTCATGCACAACGACATCATAGCTGATCGATAATCCGAGTCCCGTGCCCTGTCCCGTCGGTTTGGTGGTGAAAAATGGGGTGAACAATTTATCCCGGATCGCATCCGGTATGCCGTCGCCATTGTCGCGAATGCGGATTTCCACTGTATCGGCATTTCCAATCGTTTTCACTGTCAGTAATGAGGCAAAATCTCCATTAACGATCAACTTTTTATGATGAGCCGCATAGCAGGCGTTGGATATTATATTCAGAAAAACCCGACTAATATCCTGCGGAACGATGTCCAGCCTGCCGACGCGAGGGTCCAACTCTGTTTCAATTTTGATGTTAAAATTACTGTCCTGCGCGCGCATGCCATGATAGGCGAGATTGATATCCTCCACCAACATGGCGTTGACATCGGTTAGCTGACGTTCTCCCGACTTGCCGCGCGAGTGCTGCAGCATGCTGCGCACAATATTGTCCGCACGTCTGCCGTGTTCATTGATCTTGTCGGCATTTTGTTTCAGGGTTGCCAATATTTCACCGATGGCTGTACGATCAGCCGGCTCGTTTGCCATCGTCTCTTCCAGCTCCTGAATCAATTCTTTGGAAAGCTCGGAAAAATTATTGACGAAATTGAGCGGATTTTTAATTTCATGAGCAATGCCGGCGGTCAAAGCGCCGAGAGCGGCTAATTTGGATTGGGTGACGAGTTTATCCTGGGTGGCTTTAAGATCAGCGAGCAGTTCATTGACCCGACGATAGGCGTCGGCATTTTCCAGAGCAATGGCGCTGTAGGTGGCGAGGTTGCGCAACATGTTGAGATGATAATCAGTGTAGGCATTTTTGCCGAAGCTCTGTGCGGTGATGACGCCGATCGGCTTGTCCTTATGCACCAATGGCAGATAGAGAATCGATTCCGGATTTTCCCCGGCCGCGGCGGGCTTGATGAATTGGATGTATTTGATATATTCTTGACCATAATCATTGATCATCACCTCATGCCGGTTTTTGAAACACCAAACCGCCAGACGGTTTTCATCATCGAGTGGTACAGCAAATTCGGGCAATGTCGCGCCCTTTTCCTTAGTCGCCGGGAAAACCAGGGTCTGGTCGTCGGGCCGAAGCAGGCCGATGCCGAATATTTCCGCCGCCATCAGAGTGTTGACGTTTTCGTAAACGGTATTGATGAT
>RPQV01000119.1 GCA_003818595.1 Calditrichota bacterium | reverse complement strand
GTTCCATCTGCACAATTTCAACCAATGGCATTCCGGGTGATACCATGTCACCGACTTCCAGATAGCGTTTGCTGATGATGCCGCTGAACGGCGCGGTAATGGTGGCGTCTCCCAGGCTGGCCGATGCGCTGGCCGATGCCGCCTCTGCCTGTTCAACCTGAGCTCGAATGGCTTTGAACTGCGTTTCGATGGCGTCAAATTGCTGTTTACTGAGGGCGCCTTCTCTGAACAAGCGTGAAGAGCGCTCGAATTCAAGCGCTAAATTCGATTCCTGCGCGCGCAAAGCGGTCACTCCGGCTTGTGCCTGGAGAACTCCCTGTTCAATGGTTGTCGCCAAAATCTTGGCGATCGGTTTGCCTTTTTCGATAAAATCCCCCTCATCAACTGAAAAGGATTCGATGCGATCGGGGATTTTTGAAAAAACCTTGACCGCAAATTCGGCTTCGATATCGCCGTTATAAATCAATGATTGCTCGACCGTTCCCAATTTAACAGCCGTGACGCTGACCGGGATTTTCGCTTCTTCCTTGACCGCTTTAGATTTGGCGCCGCAACCCGTCAGGATGGCAGCGAGGGCCAAGGCAAGTATAAAAAGACTGATTTGTTTCATTTGATAGCTCCTCTATCTTGAATTATAAGATACTTTTCAATTGGCCGGTTACCTTGCGCAGTGAGTAACGCGCCATCTGGTATGAATAAAGACTCGACAGATAGTTCATCTTGGCGCTGGTCAAGCCGAGTTGCGCCGTGAATACATCCAACTGAGTGTTCCCACCCTCTTCATACATCATATTCGCCAAGCGCAGAGATTCGGTGGCCATGTCAACCGTTTCACTGGCAGAAGCGTATTTTTCTTTTGCTTCAATGAGATTATGAAAAGATGCTTCGACTTCAGCGTTGATTCCGTCAATCGCCTGATTTTCCGTATCTTGAGCGATTCGGTAATCCAAACGTGCTTTCTGATACTGCTTGGTTGTACGGAAACTGGTGAACAACGGCAGTTGCAGGGCAACCGCAGAAGTAAACCCCTTGCTGAAATCATCCTGCACGAATTTCATGTCATTTCTCATGCCCATGTACGAGTAATCGGTCTGGAAAAAGACCTTGGGAAGATAAGCGCTGCGCGCTATAGTCACTCCCTGGTGCGCAATGGCTTTGGTCTGCTCCAGCATCTCAACCTCGGGCCGTTGTTGCAGGGCCAGTTGCTGATAATCTTCCAGTGAAAGAGCAGTGAATTCATCTTCGAGATAGCTCAGTTCTCCGTTCACCTGAATCGACTGCTTTGCGGGCAAAGCCAGAATCATTTTCAACAGCGTCAATGCGTTGTTATAGTTATTTCGTGCGGAGATGGCGTCGGGACGAGAGTTGGCCACATTGACTTCAGCCCGCATCAGATCAAATTTTGAGGCAGCACCTGCATCATATTTTTGGCGAACCACTTGAAGGTTTTTCTCCGATTCCAAAAGCACATCTTCCCTAACTTTGACGACCTGATCCGCGAGAATGCAGCCGTAAAAGGCGGCAACCGTTTGATAGAGCAGGTCCTGACGTGCCAATTCCAGATTTTGTATGGCTGTCTGATACGCAGAACCGGCTATTTTAATGCCGGCAACGCCGGCGCCACCAAGGAACAGAGGCTGAGAAAGGCTGGCGCCATAGACCAGGGTGTTTTCCAGTCCGAATGACAGGCGGACATAATCCGGCATGAATTCGACTCCTGGGAATGAAGGCCCCAACATGAACTTGATAAAGTTGGGAATCGTGTTTTCCTGGATCGACCACGCCTTTTGCAGGCTGGCACTGGCACTGATTTGCGGCATAATCGCAGAATAGGATTCGGTGACGCCGGCTTTGGCCTTTTTTAATTCCTTGACCTTGATTTGATAGGAAGGATTATTGGCCAGCGCCAGATCGAAGCTGCTTTCCAGCGACAAGTTCAGAGGCTCTTCTGCAGAGACAAAGGTCGCAAATAAAAGCAGTGTTGATACTATCATTTTCCATTTCATGGTTTACTCATTCCTTCTGCTGACAATAGTAACTATTCATTCAATCCTTTAAATATCAATTCGATGATTTCTTCAGCCAATTGATCGGATAATATTTTCTTTTTCGAAGCCAGTTGCTGCCAGATGAAATGCTGCATGGCGCCGCCGATGATGCTTGCGGCCAATTCTGGGCGCCATGTCTGCCCGAATTCACCTGAGGAAATGCCTTGCGATATAATCTGAGTCAGCATATTGCCCCTCTTGGCGGCTTCCTGCATGCATTTTTGGACGATGGCGGCATCAGGAGAGACAATCGACATGTTGAGAAAAAACTTGACGAATTCCGGATGTTGCTGGGCTTCTTTGAAAAAATTTTTAGTGATCGCAACTAGTTTCTCTTTATTGGAAATCGGCATTTGCGCGATTTCATCCATCACGGTAAACATACGAACGACGCTCGCATCCATGAGCTGGCGGAAAATGCCTTCTTTACTGCCGAAATAATAATATATCGTCGGTTTGGACACCTCTGAACGTTCGGAAATTTCCCTCATCGACACGCCGTTATATCCCTTTTGGGCGAACAAATGAGCGGCTGTTGAAAAAATCTTATCTCTGGTTATTTTATCGTGCGAAACATGCGTCATTTTATTCCTTTCTCGGTGAACAGCTTACTTACCGTTCGGTAAACAAAACAAAACAGCACTAATAACGATTATATTTCTGATTTGTTTCATCTTTCCCTCCAATTTTATTAATTTTGTGATAAAAAGATGAATGACTTTATATAATGGTGGCGGATGAATCGTGACTCTTGATCAAGAGGGAAATCAGACCGATCTATTTTCTCAGCATTGATTTGGTAAAAATGTGGTCGGGTATCTCGGCGTTCAACTGAAGGGAGGTGATGATGAATTCCGTACCTTCTCCTGCCAATAATTGATCTTTGAACACCAGGTGTGTCGCGACCCATCGCCCCTGCTGACGCTGCACCTGACGGACCTGCAGCGATTTGAGCGCCACCCCGCTGCGGGCAAAACGCTCCTCCTGCATGATGATAAATCTCTCTTTATCAACCCATAGCTTTCGACTTGAATAGGCGACATCCTGCGATTTAGAAGCCAGCGCCAATATCCAACACGACCGATCGGCGACGATGGCCTCGCCCACGATATCGGCCGCATAGAACGGCGCTAATTGGGGATCCTCCATCATGTCTTCGTATGAAAGATCAGAACCCATCACCGATTGCCGCAGCATGTGCCCTGAAATGAGCAGCGTGCGGTCTGTTTGCGGAGAATAAATCCACAGCTGTTCTCCGAGTTTGAGCATCTTTGTACCCGCCTCTCGCGGCGGGGATGCGAATTCAGTGTAGGATTTCTCCGTGCCGGCAATATAGGAAAGTGATTCAATGGTTCTGCTGCTGCGCCGGCCGCGAACGATCATCTTTGTCGCAATGATTTTATTGTCCGAAGTGATGTTGGCATCCACGGCTTTTAAAATCTGCTGCCCGGTCGGCTCGGCAGCCAGGCTGTTCAGCGACAAGGACAAAACCAGCACCCAATGTTTGCTCATACTTCCAATTCCTTCATCAATTCAGATGTCTGCCGACGAAAGATGCCTAAACCGGAAAACATCGCGCCCAATTGCGTGGCCGCCAAACCCGGTATAAAGCCGATCACAAATGTGGCCGGCGTAATCTTAGCCCTGATCACATTGGCCATGACCACGCCGGATTGTCTCATCATCGAAGAGATGTCTATTCCCTTCACCTGTAGATAATAACATACTGACAAGCCCAACAAGGTCCCCAATATCGTGCCGACTGCGCCGATGAAGGCGGATTCGCACAACAGGGTGGCGTAAATATGCCCCTTGGATTCTCCCAAGGCCATCCGTATCCCGAATTCGTTGTATCGGCGCAGACTGCCGATGAGTCCGGCGTTCCATAACACAATGGACATGGCAAAAACGAATATCCCCACAGCTACGGACGAAAAAAGTCCCATCATTTTGATCATGGTTTCGAGATCATTTTGTTCCGGCAATGTGACCATTCGGGGGGCAAATTCATCTGCACCATCATAACCTTGATTAAATTGATCAGCAATGAGACGAGCCTTTTCCTCATGAAAGATCAAGTCGGGGGAAAAGCCGAGGATTTCGCCGGCGGCATCTTCCATGTCCAAAAATTCCTGCGCATCCCGAAATTCCATGATCAGCATGTTTCGGTCAAGTGCGACAATTCCCAGATTGATGGCGCCCACTATGTGAAAGTTTCTCATCGACATGCTGCCGTTCATGGTCGTGCCGATCAGGGTGGCCATTTCTCCGGGTTTAACCTGCAAATTGTTCGCCATTATTTCGCTGATCAATATCTCGCCGGGCGCTTCCGGCAATCGCCCGCGAACCAGAGATTGCTGCAGATTCAGAATTTGATGCTCACGGCTGGTCGGCGCCATCGAAACTGCGAGGCACATGAATGGGGTCTGGGAACGGGTTTCACCCGCATGATCGGCGATATCTATGAGACCGCCGAATCGGATACGCGGCGTCCAGATCATGGGCATTGATTCAAGCTGCTGCAGCAGATGGCCTAACTCGGTCAATGCGAGCTCGTTGGTCATGATTGCGGATTCTTTATGATAGGCCTGAGTAGCCACTTTGACATGGCCGGTGAAAAAAGTCGCATTGGTTCCCAGGATGCTGTTCTCCGCACCATTGATCCATCCCTGCATAAAGACCACTATAAATACTCCGGCCGCAACCACCAGCAAGGGGAAGAGGCTCCGCGAACGATCTCGCCGCAATCCTTTGAGTAGGAATTGAATCATCTGTGTTTTCCTTTTAATGCATCGGTTGGACTCAAATGCGAAATCGAACGGGTCGGCATAAAGCTGACAATGGCGACAGAAATCATCACCAGAATCGAGGTGCCCAGAATGAGGCCGGCGCCATAGACGGGATATATTCTTTCACCAATGGCGATACCCATGTTATCGACAAAATCAGGCATCGCCATGCCGCTGCGGGCAAACATCCAAATCAACGGCGCTCCCCACAGCGCACCGACCAACAGAGCGAGCAGACCATTCAAGATTCCTTCCAGGGTGAAGATTTTAATGACGCGCGCCCGGGTCATGCCTAACGCGATGAGGGTTCCAATTTCGCGCCGCCGCCGGAACACCGCCAGAACCTGAGTGTCAAAAACAGCGATCAGACCGAGAAATAATAATAGGACATACATGATCGAAGCTGCAATCGTCTTCTGCTGCACCATTTCTTTGATATCAGCCAAAAGTTCTTCCGGGGGGACAAAACGCCAATCCGCTGTCACGGCCACTGGCTGAACGGTCTGTGTCAATACCGCAAGCGTCGCCTCATCCTGCAGATCGTACATCTTTTGCATCTGCTGCAGCGGCAGCCAGAGGACGCTCGCGTCAATCGTCGATACCGTGGTGCGCATGATGTGAACGATTTTAACATCTGCGGCATCATAAACACCATGAACGTCGCGCCAGCGAATGGTCAACAGATCGCCGACATTGAGTTGTGCGCTTTTCGCCATGCGTGTGCCGATCAGAGCGGGGATCATTTCGGTCTCGTCATTCAGCGCCGCGGTCGGCAGATCAAGAATTTTCTGGTCAGGAGGGATTCCTTTGAGCTGCACCGGAATGATACGGCTGCCCTGAAAGGCGGTCGCCAGAGCACACAGAATGGGCGTCGCCTGATCCTGCTGCACAAACGTTTCCAATTCAGGCGTGAGGGGGGCATGACTCTCCTCGAGGGAGAAGGAATCATAGGGATCATAGTCTTTTTGCCAATACTGCCCTCCGCCGTAGTAGACCTTCACCAGCGCGGTACTCGCCTGTTCATTCATGCCCAAATAAATTCCCTGGGTATAGATGATGGTCACAAATGCAATCGATAATACCGCCACATTCAGCCAGGTTTTCAAGCCGGCGCCCAGGATATTTCTCATGGCCAGTTTAATGGTGAGCATCTATTACCTCATCTGTAGTCACTCGGCCATCATGGAGCGTGATTTTGCGGCGCAGATAACTGATCACCTTATCGTCATGCGTTGAAAAAAGAAAGGTGACGCCGAGTTCACGGTTGATCTTTGCCATGATGTCCAGGATATGATTCGAATTTTTGGTGTCGAGATTGGCGGTCGGTTCATCGGCCAGCACCAATTGGGGCTTTTTGATGATGGCCCGCGCGATGGCGACGCGTTGATTTTGTCCGCCGGATAATTGTCCGGGCTTCGATTTCGCACGGTCTGCCAATCCCACCCATTCCAATGCTTCCATGACGGCTTCCCGACGCTGTGCGGCAGAATATCCGAGCAGCAGCAGAGGCAGCTCGACATTTTCAAACACACTATAAATCGTGAGCAGATTATAGGTTTGAAATATAAAACCAACATGTTTGTTTCTGAATTCTGCCGACGCTTTCGCGTTTAACGATTCCAGATGTTGACCCATGACCTTGATGCTGCCCGTGGATGGTTGATCCAGAGAGCCGATCAGATTCAATAGGGTGGTCTTTCCTGAACCGCTTGGGCCAACGACGCCGGCGAACTCGCCGCGGGCGATGGTCAAATTGACATCATCCAGGGCGACCAGAGTTTGTCCCTCTGCCATCGAGTATTGTTTGGTCACATTGCGCACTTTAACAAAATGTTGATTTTCCATGAACATTCTCTTGTTTTCTGTAGCCGGTTAATAATTCACCATCACCATCACCTGAATACCTTTGCCGCCGTTGAATGCAAATGATTCATCGCTCCAAAGAAATGAATCCAGGTTGTTTGGATTCCAAAAACCTAAAAGATGGAAGGACCAATGATCAAGTGTACGTCGCCATGTGTAAAATTGAAAGAACTTTTTGCTTTGGTGATGAAAAAAGCAGATGGCCATAATGCTGTCCAGGAGATTGATGGGGTAATCGGCTGACAGCGCGCTGAACTGTCCCGTTTGTCCTGCGGATAATTCAGAGCCGGAAACATCCATGCGCATCCATTCGCCCAACAGATGAAGACCATTGCCCAGTGCAAAGGTATAGTCGGCGCCCAGGGTCAAGAACGTTTGCTGATCTGCGACTCGAATTTTTTGCAGCGACTGCACCATGACGGCTTCACACCAGAAACCGATCTGGATATCCCATTTGCCGTCGAATGCAATACGTATTTCATCATGAGCGGCATCGAAGGAAGGTGCCGAGCTCAAAACCGGCTGCAGCGGCGCCGCTTTTCGCTTGTCCGCTGAAAAAGCGACTTCGCCTCGTGACATGGGAATCTGCAGCCGACCTCCGAATTCGGTCGAGCGCTCAGCTGTCGGATACACCTCTATTCCTTTTTTCTCGCCTTCTCCTCTGACTCCCCACAACCAAATTTCAACATTGGACAAAAAATAGAGCCTGCCCAACACACTCACTACGCCTGTTGCAAATTTGGCGGGATCGCGCGGATCGATCCGCTCAAACCACATCAATGAACGCAGCAGGAGAGCGGGTCCAAATTCTATTTGCTGAAGTCCGGCTCGCACCTCCAGCCAGTGCGTCGAATAACGCAACCAGGCCCTATAGGCCTGAATATCTGAAAACCACTCGTTTTGAGCTGCCGAATATCCGCCATTCAAATTCCCGCACAACAAGGCCTGCAGTGATGAACCTCCGCTCATGGTCGTCGATATCCCCACTTCGGGCAGCAGGCGGGCGCCGGATTGCAGCGTGTGAATACTTTTGAGGTTGGCTGAACTCCACAGAGAAGCCTGGAGTCGATGATCCCACTCCATTCCGTGAGCCGATTGCCCAAATCCTGTCGACAGAAAATAAAGGACTGCAAACCGTTTCAGGAGGAATAACCACACCTCATCGGCAGAGCAACGCATTTCATCTCCATTGCCTTGTGATTTAATGCTGATTTTAAGATTAAAAACTGGCGTCCATCATTCATCTATTAATTTCATCTCGATCTATTTTGCACCTTGCAATTACCCAATATTTTGGATAAATTCCAAGCCTTAAATTTAGTGAATGCTTATTTTATGGATATTTTCGCACACTCTGGACATCTACCTCCCCTGGCGGAGCGACTCAGGCCGTCTTCTCTGCAGCAGTTCATCGGACAATCCCATTTGATGGGAGAAGGGAAGATTCTGCGTCGGGCGATCGAGAAGGATCAACTGGTGTCGATGATTTTTTGGGGACCTCCCGGCGTCGGTAAAACCACCCTGGCGCGGATCATCGCCGCCGAAACCCATTCTGAATTCTTTTCGATGAGCGCGGTGACGACCGGCGTCGCCGAACTGCGCCGGCTCATCAAAGACGCCGCGGAACGACGAAAAATTGGGACAAGAACAATTCTCTTCATCGATGAGATCCACCGCTTCAATAAAGGGCAACAGGATGCACTGCTCCATTCGGTTGAGGACGGCACCATTCTATTGATCGGCGCCACAACGGAAAATCCCGGATTCGAGGTGAATTCTGCTCTTCTGTCGCGATGTCGCGTCTTCAAGCTGGAATCTCTATCCCCTGAAGAATTGGAACTGGTTCTGCGACGCGCGCTTGCGACTGACAAGACATTGCAGGAATTGAATCTTGACTTGACGGCGTCGGCAAAGGAAGCGTTGATCCGGCTCGCCGGAGGCGATG
>RPQV01000118.1 GCA_003818595.1 Calditrichota bacterium | reverse complement strand
ATTCTGCGTCCCAAATTGCATTTGGGACGCAACTTGTCTTCCAAGCTTTGCTTGGTCTTTCCTGTGCATGTCCCGTTGATCGTGCGGCACGATTCGAAGCTGCCAATTTGCGTCCCAAGTGGAAACTTGACGCAGAATAACGAGACTAGCGGCGTTTTTACAATCTGTCCGCCTGGGAATCCCTTCTTCGGCGCTCCACGCGGGCGGATTGCAGGCGATGGAGACCTGCAGCGGCAATGGACGCAGAGCGTCCGGCAACGCATTCCCATGCGGGAGCATGGGAACGAGGGAAGAGTGCTGATTCTGCTCTGCGGGGCTGTATCAAATGTCCTTCTCCACTTCATCTGCAGCTCCGCATTGATGCAACATCTTGACTAATCTCGCACGCAGACGCCAAGGCGCAAAGAGATAAATGACCGGAATAAATGGAGGTCATTAAAATCGTCCTCCACCTTGAGTAAAATTGATCAATTCAGATGCAGCAAATTCCCATGATGAACGATAAGACGTCCCTTTGCGCCTCGTGAATTTCCTTCTCAAATCATCGCTTATTTCAGCAGCAACACCTTGCGCGACAATTCCTGCTGATGCGTGCCGTCGTCGACAGAGAGCTGATAGACATAGACACCGCTGGGCACAATCCGCTCCAGATCATCGGCGCCGTTCCAGGTCAGGGAATGCAGCCCTTCCGTTTGCCGACCCTGATAGAGCGTTCTGACCTTTTGGCCGGTCATGCTGTAAATCGTCAAGGCGATTTCAGCGGATTGGGACAATCTGAAGGGAATGGTGCTGTTCAAATTGAACGGATTGGGAAAAGCCTGAAACAGCTCATATTCTGATATGATACCCTGAGGAAAATCCAGATCTTTCGATTTGACGGAAGTTATGGACTTGTCAATCACCCGAACGTCGTCGAGAAAAACGGGCGTATCGTCGCCTCCAAAATGAAAGACCATATCGTTGGTGGGATCTGTTCGGTTGGCGACGAACTCAAACGGGCCATACAAATCAGCGCCGTCGATTTCGACTGTCGCTCCGAATTGAGATGTCCATGGGTCCTGAGCTTCCTGCATGCCCACGTAAATGTTTTTTTTGACGATGGCGTCCGCCAGGAAGGACACCTGATAGGTATGTCCTGAATCGAGCGGGCAGAGCTGAAGCATTTGGACGCACCATGCGTCGGCGCTGACCATGTCGATTTCAACGCCGAGATAATAGGGATCATCAAAATAAATGTCTTCATAAACGGTAAACGTCGCCTGCCCTCCGCCATTCGTGCTCGGACGCCATGGGGTGATCACACCGCAATCAAAGCCGCCGTTGTACAACCGCTCACCCGGCTCGACCAGGCCGGCGCTGATGCGGATAGGACTGGAATAATATTCAACATCGTCTTGAGTCACGAATCGGGCGGTCAATTCATAGTTGCCTTTGGGGATTTTCTTCCATACATATTGCCATGGCTCGGTGCGCACGCGCGCTTTGACCACGCCATTGCTGAGCAGTTGAATATGTTTCACCTGCTCGCCGGCGGTGGCGGTGTATTCAAATTTCACCGTGAGGTCAGAGCAGGGATCGACAACCTGGCGGTTGACCGGCTCGGTAATCTTTATGCTGACCTCTGCAGCCAGGCTGAAAGAGAATAATAAAATGATGCCGACGAATTTTGTCAATGATTCCATGCTGACCTCTCACTTTTTGGTTGTGAAATTTGATTGTTTAATTGAAAACAAATGATATGAGCCGATCATGTCAATAACGCTCCAGCGTCAAAGGATTAATAAGGTATGTATCGATCAATCAGGTTTTCGAATAATTTCTCTCAAAGGGCGAATGATGATGATGTCGACATCTATTGGAATCGAAAACCTGGCCAAGATCGTCGGCCATAATTCCAGCGGAGGAGATGATACCAATTCCCGCGTCAGTATAATGGTCTTGAGATCGTCGTGAAGATATTTTCTGGCGCCGCAGTGCAGCGCGTCGCAACTGCAGCGGAAACCAGGACCGCAATTTTTATAGAGGCAGACTCGTCCCAAATATTGTCCTTGACAATCGGCGAGAAACACATCAGCGTTATGATTATAGCTCTGGACTCTGCCGTTCAATTTTCTGGTCAATGCTGCCAGAGGAGTAAGATCAGCATCATCTTTTATAAAGATGAGGACATCGATGTCTTTGGGATCGGGTTTAGTGGTGCATAATGAGCCAATGAGCGAAATTCTCATTATTCCCGGAATTTTGATGCATGCCGGAATAAACTGCGCCAGATTTTCAAGTAATTTCGTTCGGATTTCAGAAATCTGCGGCATGGCTGTTGCGCGATTTCAATTTATTTCTTTTACCAGGTCTTGGATGAGTTGAGATATAGGGCGTATATATTCTTTTAGCCCTATGAATTTTTGAGCTCGCTTCAATATTCTGCTGTTATCCGGCAAATAAAAGATGTGCCTTTGTCTACCCAAAAGCGTAATTTTATCATCCGACAAATCTTCGTCAAAGGTAATAATATGATAAACATGCTTGATTTTATATTGACTCAGCAATGCAGCATCGGCACTGCTGACTTGTTTCCATCTTTCACGCAGCGTTCTTTTGCAGGATATTCCGATTAACCATTTATCAGACGTTCTTATCCATTTATCGACTTCGATATCAGCCTGAAAATGTTCTGGTGCAGATGATGCGGGGATTTTGAAATAATTCAAAACAAATGATGTGACATCTTCAAGACTGCCTCCGGCGCGTCCTTTACGCTTCTGCGCCGCTCGTCTTTCAAATTCTTGAACAAAAGCATTATTGATGGGCAGCATGATATTTTCACATGTTATGATAAATATGTTCATTTCATCATTATCCGCTAGCTCTTTATCAAGATCATGGTAAAACTGCAAAACTCTTTCTCGACGCGTTTTAGCCAGTTTAAATCTATCGATAATGATTGTTTTCAGTGCTGCCTTTTAAAGAGCAAGTATGTTGTATCTGCTCTCTTTATTATTTTCATCCGCAATCACTCGGAAGGTACCTGCAATTCTCAGCAAGAGTATATTATCACTGCCAATACTGCCATATTTATCCCCATTGATCAACTTCGCGCTTGATCCTGTCCTCGGCCATTTTGCAGTATTCTGGAGAAATATCGATGCCGATATATGAACGATCATGCTTGAGGGCAGCAATGGCGGTTGTTCCCGATCCCATGAATGGATCTAATATTAATTCGGCAGTGGTTGATGAAATGATTCTTTCAATAAGACTCGTTGGGAATGGAGCAGGATGAGAATTTTTTACTTCCTGTTTGAATTCCCAGACATCACCATAGACGTCTGCATTCGGTGCTAAATTAAAATATTGTTTGGCAATGAGATAAATGACCTCATACGTGGGCAAAAAATAACCGCGATTGAAATTAATCCCACCTTTTCTTTTCCAGATGATAATTTGTCCCAGGGGGAATCCATCGACAATATCGCGGCGATCCTGCAGCAGGCCGTTCTGGACGCGCCACTTGTGATTGTAGAATATCGCCCCGTCATTTTTGATGACTCTGTACATTTCATTTAAACAGTCGCGCTGCCATTTGACATATTCTTCATGAGGCATGCAGTCGTCATGATTCGAGTAACCGTTGATCAGGCGCGCATTCGCCCATTTGCCGCCTCGGCCATCTTTCATGCCATTGCCGGTCGAGTTTTTGAGATTGTAGGGCGGACTGGTGACGACCAAGTCAACACTCGCATCCGGAATCGATCTCATCAATTCGATGGCATCGCCGCAAACGATTTTATTAATAAAATCTTCTGGATATTTCATTTGAGCACTTGAGGTCATCCTATATAAATATATAATATGCTGATTAAAAACCAAACTATTTATAAAGAACGCACTTGACTGATCTCATTTGACTCGCTGATTGAAAAACCATCATATAGACTCCGGACGGCAATAGTCCGGCATCCCATTTCAATGTATAGTCTCCGGCGGGCTTCATGTCATCCGTCAAACGATCGACCAGGCAACCATTGATGTCAAAAACAGCGATGCTCAACCAGATGGGTCGTTTCAAGGAAAAAGTCAAGGTTGCCGCGTCATTGAAGGGATTGGGATAGATGCTGGTGACATGAAAATCATTCGGCATCAAACTGTCTTGGAAATCATCTGATGATGCTCCAGTGATGTTGCGCCAGTCAACCTCATCGCGGGTGATCACCCAGGGATCATTCAGCAGTTGCGCGGCATTTTTGTTATACACAATTGATTTATGAACTCGAGTCCCATTCGAGTCCCAGTCATGCCATTGCAGCCAGTAGGTGATGGCCGGGTACTTTGCGCGAATCGCTTTGATCGTTTTCGTGTTGTCATAATCCCCGCCGCCGGATGATGCATCGCCCGGTCCAAATTCTGTCAGCGCAATGGGCTTTCCCAAGTCCTGAAAGACCTTATAATCTGTGATGGATATGATGTTGGAGTAAATATCGACGCCCACCATATCCACATATTCAGAGCCGGGATAATAATAATCGACTGGACGCGTCCACGATGCGTCGCGCTTGCTGGTCGTTGAAAACACCCAGAGAAGATTGTTCAATCCATATGTATCGCTGAACAGGGTAAACATGTGTTTCCACACATTAACGTAGGGCTGTGGATCGTTGGGATGGGAATTCATGCACCACCAAAACCAGTTGCCGTTCATTTCATGAAAAGGCCGCCAGAGAACGACGACACCCGCATCCCGCAGAGGTCTCAAGGCATCACCGATTTTTTTCAATTCGGCCATCCATGAGGTATAAACGGATGATTGAGGATCGATGAGCTCTGTCAAATCGGCAAGACGGGTATCCCAACTGTCGCCTCCAGTCCAGGGATTATCAGGATGCCAGGAAATGGTCACCAATCCGCCCTTGTTCCAATGTTCAATGAGCACACGATTGGTCGTTTGATAATCGAGCTTGTCAACAAGCCCATAATCGACGCCGAGAAGTGCGCAGGTTTTTCCGGTTTGCTCCTCAAGCTTTGTCATCAAGTCAGGATAAACCGATTGAATTCCCTGCCCATGCCCGCAATTTTGTCCTGAAAGGACTCGGTTTTCGTCTCGATTTTTTAAATCAGCAATATATCGCAGGACTTTGATGCATGATTCGCTCGCTTGGCCGTTGGCTGGATTGATTCCGGCAAAAAGAGGCACTGTCAAAAGCAGTAGAAATAACAGCCTGAGATGAATACTTTGCATAGCTGTGTTCCATTTCTGACTTTATTTCGTCCGAATGTCTTGCAAATTCATTCGCCGATTATTTGATCTTTTTCTTATACTCAATGATCTTGTAAATGTCTTCAAGCTGTTCTTGTTGACTGACCTCGATGATGACGGGTATAAATTTCCCGATTCTGACCCCTGTCCGCACTGATTCTTTAATTTTTTCATCGATGGCCAGATCATAAACTCCGGGGATGGTTTTTTCGGTGTAATAAGAGACGACTTTGAAAAAGGGCTCCCAAAGGGAAAGCCATATCACGGTTTTTTTCTTGTAGACGATTTTACACAGCCACGCCTTGCCGTCTCGATAATATCTCCACTCCGGCGCCAAGCCAATCGATTCATCCTGAATTCGCGTCATAAATTCTTTGTAGACGCTGTAGACATCTCCCAGCGCCGCTTTGATGACCTGATCGTCCGGGTATGTTTTTTCATCCTTTAATAGGATTTCCATTTTGATGACCTCCTTTTGAAAATCGTTTACGCTGCGAACAGTCCGCGATGATCAATTGATTCGCCGCATTAATGCAGTATGGCTGATCAATGATGCAACTATCGACGGTTCGCCGCCGCACCAAGGACCAGCGTTGCACAGATTATGTCGTTTTCCAAATGATCATATTCCTGTTTCTGTTTTTTTATATAGCCGTCAAAAAGTTGCTTCTGCGCCGGATATTGAATCCCCAATTCGGTGCATCGCTTTTGAATATGCGCGAGTTCGATCTCGAATTGTTGGCTGTTACTGACGCTCTGCCCGCGATATTCCTGCAGCAAAATCATGCCCGCTCGTTCAATCTGTCCCAACAGGGCGCTTTTTTTGATCGCTGACTCTTGCTCAACAGAAGGCTCATCTTCTAAATAGCCGTCATCCAGAATGATTAATCCCTCCGGATTCAGACGGCTTTTTAGCACGATCAGAGTTTCAAAATAATCTCCCCATATCGGCCCGACCGATCCCAGCACAATAACATTATAATGGCCAAAATGATGAATGATCTCGCGCACATCTCCACAGATAAATACACAGCGGTCAGCCATCCCCTTTTCTCCCGCCTCAGTATTGGCGGTGTCGATAAACTCCGGCACGGCATCGATGCCGCAACAGGTGCAGTTCAATTCGTCAGCCAGAGCTATGGCGACTGCACCTTTCCCGCATCCCACATCCAGTATGTCCAACTGTGGATGATCGCGGGTGTGATTTTTGACGATTTCGACGATCGAGGCTGCCGAAGAACCCATCTCCACAAAATCCTGCAAAATATACGGAAGAAACGGCACCAGGGATGTATCCGTGCAATCCATGGCGTGCGCAATATTTTCCTCAACACTCTTGTGTTTACTTTGGTTCGTAACGTGTTCCAACGTTGCCCTTTTTGACCATCCTTGTTTTCATCGTCTTTCCTAAAGTATTTTTTATGCACCTGAATTGCAAGTGAATTTTATCCGTTTTGGGTCATTTCGATTGATTTCAAACAATAATAAACAATAAATAACAATAAAAAACTTGCACTTTTATTAACTTGTCCCTATATTTAATAAGAAAAAATAAGGAGCTGCCTTTGGCGATCGATGACATCATGACCATTGAAGAGGTTGCGGCTTATCTCCGTCTCAAACCGCAAACGATTTACACCTGGGCGCAGGAGGGAAAGATACCGGCCGCGAAATTGGGCAATCAATGGCGCTTTAAACGATCCATGATCGATCGATGGTTTTTAGAGAACATCGATGATAAATTTAAACCTTTTTTCAAAGAAGATGCGACGAACAATTGAAACGCTCTTCTCGCAGTCGTTTTTTTTGCATTGTTCACAAAAGGGTTCGTGATTCACTATTTTCGGTTCATAATGATAATGTCCACAGAAAGGTTGGGATGAAGCAATGATTAAGTGGCTGAAATGGGGCTTGCTCGCAGCAGGCGTGGCTGTCGTCATTCTTTACGCAGTGGTCTGTTGGGCGATTTTTCGAGAGGTCGATTCTATCGTTCAAACCGCAAAAAACACTTTTACGGGCGACAAGGTGGAGGCGACGATCGCTCTGCTCGAGTCGGAGAATTCCCCTTTTGAACTCAAGAATCAGGCGGTCTATGCCCTCGGACAATTCGGCGATGCCAGGGCATTGCCGGCTTTGACGCGTCAGGTCACCGGCATCCCCTGCGAAAAACCCTGCACCAAAAGAAAATATGTTTGTCAATATGATCTGCAAAAGGCAATCCAAGGCTGCAACGGCGGTTTCAGCCTGACGCGATGGATGTACCGGTTTATCTCATAGAAAAATGAATAGAATGGAGGCGACCATGCCGAAACAAAAAATTCTCTCCTTCGACTTTATCCAGAGCTTTCACAACAACGAGACGTTTTATGAAAAAATCACCGACGAGAAGCAGGTCAAATTCGAAATCGTCAATCATCTGCTGTTGCTGCTGATTTTTTCCATGGTCTACGGCGCCATCATGGGCAGCTATAACGGCTGGCTGCAGTCGCTCTCTTCGGCGGTGAAAATGCCCATGCTCTTTCTCCTGATCATCCTCATCTGTTTTCCGGCTTTTTTCGTCATTCAGACCGTGCTCGGCTCCAAGCTCACCATCAGCCAGATGATCTCCATCATTCTCATCGGTTTTGTCTTCATGACCTGCATCATGGTCTCTTTTTCCACCATTGTGGCTTTTTTCATGATCACCGGCGACAATTACGCCTTTATCAAACTGCTGCATGTGGGCATCATCGTGATTGCCGGATTTTTCGGCATGCGCGCGATTGTCGAAGCGCTCAAATACTCGTGCGAGAAAAAGAACATTTATCCCAAAACCGGGGTGCAGGTTTTCAAGGTCTGGATACTCATTCTCGCTTTTGTCGGCGCGCAGCTCTCCTGGTCGCTGCGTCCGTTCATCGGCACAAAAGACATTCCCTTTCAGCTCCTCCGCCAAAAAGGCGGCAATTTCTATGTCGACGTGCTTAAATCCATGGCCGGGATTTTTGATCCAAAGAGATAGAAAGCGCGACAGCAAGACTCACGCAAAGCCGCAAAAACGCAAAGGAGCGCAAAGAAAGCCCTCGCACGGAGTCACGGAGACACAAAGAAGCGTCTTATCCGATCTTGTTATAAGCATGAATACCGCATTTTTTATTGAATTTTAGGATGAGGGACCGGGTTTGTGAAATTTCCTCCTCGCCCAGATACAAAGTTATAAAGAATAAAAAACCAATGAAATCCACCTTCTCTCTGCCCCGTCCCACTATTAATCTAGCGCTCCTTTGTGTCTCCGCGCCTCCGTGCGAGGCTCTTTGCGATCTTGACGTCTGCGTGAGTCTTTGTCTCTTTTTTCATTGCACCAATCCCCCAGTTTATTTACATTCCTGTGAACGATTCTCCAAAACCAGAAATTCGCCCATCGTCTTATTCTTCACCTTTTCCACGAGGCTTGCCATGAAGAGAATTCCAGCCGCTTTGATCTCACTAATGGTTCTTCTGCT
>RPQV01000117.1 GCA_003818595.1 Calditrichota bacterium | reverse complement strand
GGAACATGGTCGCCGCTGCACCGGCTGGAATGAGGAACACGTCAGTGTAGAAAAAGGTGAAATAAAGCATAAAGGTCTGCCAATACAGCACTGACGCGAGGTCTCCAAAACCATAGGACAGTTTTTCTTTCAGCTTGAGCTTTCCCGCCGTCATCTCGGCCATGTCCGCCTCCTTGTTTAATATCTGTGAATTCACGCTTACAGACGTGTCCCTGTTGTTCACAAGATAAGAAAAACTATACCTATTGTAAACTTATTTTATCTCGCAAAAAAGTTGACTTGTTTAAGAATATTTTCGAGGCTGCCTGTGTTGTAACAAATGTACGCTACTTTTGATGATGACGACGACCTCGAAAAATTCTGCTCCGCGTTCAGGTTCCGCTTCAGTCCTCTAATTTTAAAATGACATTCAATCGTTGAATGCCTCTGAGTTTGATGAATTCGAAACATGATCAATTGTGATCCTCCTGCCATTGATGACTTGCCGGCATGTGGATCAGTTGATGATGAAACACTCATTTAAAAAAAGGAGGCTTATATGTTGTACAAAAAGTACTTGGCCGTTCTGGCGGCAGTCTCATTAATTTTTCTTATCGGTGGATGTTCTTCTGACGAGGAGAGCCCGGTTGCTCCAACGACGCCCCCCAAGGCGCCGGAATTCGTGCTCAAAGCGGTTGCTCTTCCAAGCGGACTGTTGCAGTCAACCGACGCGATGGCTAAATTAGCGGTTGAGCTGATCGATGAGGTGAATTCTTTTGAAGGGACACCCTGTGTTTTTGCGGCCCCGACAGGTGCGCAGGCGGTGAAGGAGGTAACGGGAAGCTGGGAATATCAATGGATTACAGGCTCCCTCACCCAGAACCTGAAAATAGCGGCGGCTGAGGGGCGGTTGACCTGGCAGCTCTTTTGGAATGGCGTCGATCAGGGGAAAAGCTTCGCCAATTGGAGAAAGATGGATGCAGTGCAGCGGACAGATCAGTCTAACGGCCATGTCTATCTCTACTTGGAGGGCAGTCAGCAGATTTTGAGGGAATGGGTTTGGTACACTCTGGAAAATGGCGACTATACCATGGTCAAGCAAAATCATGAAGAACCCATTTCAAAGATCGATATCACCATCAAGACGGACAAGTCGGGGAAATTGGAGCGATTTTCCAAAAGTTCCAAGGGCAGCCTTGTTTATGACTTGAGGATCACCTGGGCTGCTGATGGAACGGGGGAATGGTGGACGTATACCGATGGTGTGCAGAGCAACTATGGAAAGTGGAATTAGCTAATGACCCTCTCGGATATTTACCAATCCTCCATTCGGAGTTTTGTCTGAGAGGGTCATCATCATTACACGTTGTGTCTCTCGCGCATTAATTTGTATGTAATACGGTCAACCAGTGCCTGCCAACTGGCTTCAATAATATTCTCGGAAACACCTACGGTGCCCCAAACCATGGAATCGTCGGCGGATTGTATAGAAACACGAACTTTGGCCGCGGTTCCTGCTTTGCTGTCCAAAACGCGCACTTTATAATCCACGAGTTTGATCCTTTTTAACGAGGGATAAAACGGTTCCAGGGCTTTGCGTAGCGCTTTATCCAATGCGTCAATGGGGCCATGTCCCTCCGCAACGATGTGCTGGATTTTTCCCTTCACCTTGATCATCAGCACGGCTTCAGAGTGAAGATTGCCTTCCTCATACTTGAATATCACCACACGCGCACTTTTTAGTTCAAAGAAATCCTTAAAATGGCCGGTTGTTTTTTGAATCAGCACTTCGAACGAACCATCGGCATCTTCGAACTGATACCCTAAATGCTCCAACTCTTTGAGTTTTTGCACGATCTCCTGCACCTGCATTGAATTTGAAGAGAGGTCGTACCCCTTTTCTTCTGCTTTGTGCAGGATATTGCTTTGTCCGGCTTGATCTGAAATCAATACCCGCTGATGATTCCCGACGAGTTTCGGATCGATATGCTCATAGGTTCGCCGATTCCGTTGAAGGGCGCTGACATGAATACCGCCTTTGTGAGCAAAGGCGCTGTTGCCGACATAGGGCGCTTCCTCACGATGAGGTAGATTGGCCATTTCGCTGACATACCGCGAAAGGGTTGTGATCTCCTGCAATTTGACATGCGGCGCCAGGCCTATGCCGGACATTTTGAGGGCAACGCCGGGAATGACGGAACAGAGATTGGCATTCCCACATCTTTCGCCATAGCCGTTAATGGTTCCCTGAACCTGGGTGCAGCCGCGTCTGATCGCAGCGAGTGAATTGGCGACAGCGCTGTCACTGTCATTATGAGCGTGAATACCCCATTTTTGATTGGGAAAACGAGCCACAGTCGTTTCCATAATCTCGATGAGGGTGTCGGTCAAAGTTCCGCCGTTGGTGTCACACAACACCAACCAATCGGCGCCCGCATTGATGGCCGCTTCCAGCGTCCCAAGGGCATATTCAGGATTATTGCGAAAGCCGTCAAAAAAATGTTCAGCATCATAGATGACTTCTTTGCCGTTATCTTTGAGATAGGCGACGGATTCACGGATGATTTCCAGATTCTTGGGCAGCGTGGTGCGAAGTCCGTCGGTAACGTGCAAGTCCCAGGACTTGCCGAAAATGGTGACGACAGGAGTATCCGCCTGTAATAGGAGACGGATATTTTGATCTTCATCAACTCTGGCATTAACTCGGCGAGTGCTGCCGAATGCTGAGATTTTAGCGGTTCTCCATGATATTTGCGCAGCACGGGCAAAAAATTCCATATCCTTGGGATTGGAACCCGGCCATCCGCCTTCGATGTAATTTACGCCGAATTCATCCAATCGTTTGGCAATTTGGATCTTGTCCTCAGCTGAATATGAAATGCCTTCATGTTGGTTGCCGTCGCGCAGTGTGGTGTCATAAATGACTAATGTTTCCGGCATGGACCTACTCCTGTTTGCGATGAAATAGCTCTTTGACCTTTTCGACAATTCGATGACCCATTTCGGAGGTTGAAATGATGGGTTCACCCTCTGCAGCGATGTCGGCAGTTCGAGTGCCTTCATCCAGTACCTGTGAGATGGCTTGTTCAATGATCGCCGCCTCCTGTTTGCGGTCGCATGAGTAAGCCAACATCATGGCTGCCGAGGCAATTGTGGCGATGGGATTAGCTTTGTTCTGACCGGCGATGTCGGGTGCGGAACCATGCACCGGTTCAAACATACCTGGGCCATCGCCCAGGCTTGCAGAGGGCAGCATACCCAATGAACCGGTCAACATGGCAGCCTCGTCACTGAGGATATCGCCAAATAGGTTGCCGGTGACGATGACATCAAACTGTTTGGGTTTTCGTACCAGCTGCATCGCCGCATTGTCGACGTACATATGCGAGAGTTCGACGTCGGGATACTCTGCAGCCATTTTTATGACCACACTTCGCCAAAATTGCGACACCTCGAGAACATTGGCCTTGTCGACTGAACATAGACGTTTACCGCGTTTGTGCGCCGCTTCAAATGCAACGCGGCTGATGCGCTCGACTTCCGGGCGGGTGTAAACCATGGTGTTGTAGCCGCGTCCGCCGGCTTGATCATCGATCCCACGCGGTTCACCAAAGTAGATGCCGCCGGTCAGTTCGCGCACAATGAGGATATCGATATTATTGACCAATTCCGCTTTTAACGAAGAGGCTTGTATGAGAGAAGGATAAACCTTCGCTGGTCGTAGATTGGCATACAGTTTTAATCCTGCCCTCAAGCCCAATAAACCTTTTTCGGGACGAATTGCCGCGGGCAGATTGTCATATTGCGGTGCGCCAATAGCGCCCAGGAGTACGGCATCCGATACTTTGCAGGCCTGCAGAGTTTCCATCGGCAGCGGAGTTTCATAATTATCAATCGCCGCACCGCCCACCAAGCGATAATCTAAATGAAGTTTGAAATTTGCACATTCAGCTGTCTGCTGCAGAACTCGGATGGCTTCAGTGATGACTTCGGGACCGATCCCATCCCCAGGCAAAACAGTGATTCGATACGCTTCTTTTTTCATGCAGAAATCTTCCTGTTCTCTTTATTGTAGGCATTTGTAATTCTTGGCTATGAAAGCTTAATCATGCTGAGTTGTAGAATGCTTGAGTTTGTTATGCGCGTGAATATAGGCGCGGATACTCGCTTCGATAACGTCAGTACTCGCCCCGCGTCCGGTAAACTTTTGGCCATTGGTGCTGATGGTGACATGAACCTCGCCCATGGCGTTCTTTCCGCTGGTCAATGCCTGCAGGGAATAATCAATCAATCGAACCGGTTTGCCGATTATTTTATCGATCGCGTTGAATGCGGCATCAACCGGTCCATCGCCGACAGCTGCATCTTGAAATTTTTGTTCACCAATTTCCAAAGAGATGGTTGCCGTGGGCACCGCCTGATTGCCGCTGAGGATGTGAAAATATTCAAGGCGATAAGCCTCTTCAATTGCCTGGTTTTCATCACTGACCAGCGCATCCAGGTCGGCATCAAAAACCTCCTTTTTCTTGTCGGCAATCTCTAAAAAGCGTTCATAAATGCGATCGATCCCTTCAGACGAAAGATGATATCCCAAGTCTTCCAGACGTTTTTTTAACCCATGACGACCTGAATGGCGCCCTAACACGATTCGAGTTTCACCCCAGCCAATATCAGCGGGATTCATGATTTCATACGTCAGACTGTCTTTGAGCATGGCGTCCTGATGAATGCCTGACTCATGCGCAAAGGCATTGGCGCCGACGATGGCTTTGTTGGGTTGAACGATGATTCCGGTGAGATGGCTCACCAGACGGCTCGTTTTGACGATTTCCTGGGTGTGGATATTGGTCTTTTTTCCATAAAAGCTTTCGCGTGTTTTCAGTGACATGATGATTTCTTCGAGGGAGGCATTTCCAGCCCTTTCACCGATGCCGTTCACGGTCACCTCGATCTGATTGGCGCCGCGGCGAATCGCCGCCAGGGTGTTGGCCACAGCCAAACCGAGATCGTTGTGACAATGTACGCTCAGCACTGCCTGTTTGATGCTGGGAATATGGATGAATATTTCATCTATGAGCTGCCCGAATTCTTCCGGATTAGAATAACCGACGGTATCCGGAATGTTAATGGTCGTGGCGCCGGAGGTAATCGCCGTTTCAATGATGCGAAATAGGAATTCCTTGCCGGTGCGGGCCGAATCCTCGGGGGAGAATTCAATGTCGTCAAAATAGCCTTTGGCGCGTTTGATCCCTTTGACGGCCATTTCCAATACTTCATCTTCAGATTTCCGGAATTTTTTTTCCAGATGAATTTTTGATGTGGCTACAAAGGTATGGATACGGGGTCTGGCCGCTTTTTCCAGGGCAGCGGCTGCTTTATCGATGTCAATGTCCACGCAGCGGGCGAGACCGCAAATGATCGGCTCCCTGATCTTTTGGGCGATCAGACGGGTTGCCTCGAATTGCGCTTCGGAAGATACTGGAAAACCTGCTTCGATGATGTCCACTCCCAGTTTGGACAGCTGCACGGCAATGGCCAGTTTGGCATCAATCGGAAGACTGGCGCCGGGCGCCTGTTCTCCGTCGCGCAAGGTGGTATCGAAAACCAGGATACGATCTGGATCCATATATTCCTCGCTATTTTTTCAGCCAACTCATCATTTTGCGCAGTTCAGCGCCGATTTTTTCAATGGGATCATTCTTCAACAATTGACGATAACGGTTGAATTTTGGACCGTTGGCTTTGTTTTCCAAAATCCATTCCGTGGCAAAGGAGCCATCCTGGATATCCTGCAACAGTTTTTTCATTCCCGCTTTTGCCTGTTCACCAATGATCACCGGTCCCTTCACCAGGCCGCCATATTCTGCCGTATCGCTCACCGAGTAGTACATTCCGCCCAAGCCGCCCTCATAAATGAGATCGACGATCAATTTGACTTCATGAAGACACTCGAAATAGGCCATCTCCGGCTGATAACCGGCTTCGACCAGGGTGTTGAATCCTGCGCGAATCAATTCGCTGAGACCGCCGCACAGCACAGCCTGTTCGCCGAACAGATCGGTTTCGGTTTCTTCTTTGAAGGAGGTTTCAATCACTCCCGCTCTCGTCCCGCCAATTCCTTTGGCATACGCCAATGCCAATTCGCGCGCTTTGCCGGTTGCGTTCTGATAAATTGCAATCAGAGCCGGTACGCCGTTTCCTGATTCATACTGCCGCCGCACCAGATGACCGGGCCCTTTGGGTGCGATCATGATGACATCGATGTTCTCCGGCGGGATGATCTGATTATAATGAATGTTGAACCCGTGTGCAAAAGCCAGCGCATTTCCGGGTTGCAGGTTCGGTTCGATATCGTCATGATAGACCGACGATTGTATCTGATCCGGCACCAGGATCATGATGATGTCCGCCTCCTTGGCGGCTTGATGATTTACTTTCACCGTCAATCCGGCAGCCTCTGCCTTTTTCATATCGGGATTTCCTTGATTGAGGCCGACAATGACCTTGACGCCGCTCTCTTTCAGATTCAATGCATGGGCATGTCCTTGACTGCCGTAACCGATGATGGCGACTGTTTTCCCTTTAAGCAGCCCGAGATCTGCATCCTGTTCATAATAAAGTTTCATGACCTTCATTCTCCATTGTTAATAAAATCAACGATGATTTTGCGATAAATTTGTAATTATTTAGGATTGATTTTGAATCAACCTTTTTTCCTGGATTCGCGCAGCATGGCGATCGAACCGGTACGCGCAACTTCCTTGATGCCGAAAGGCCGCATGGTTTCCAGAAAGGCTTCCACCTTGGCCTCTGAGCCGACCATCTCCATGGTCATGGATTTCGGACTGATATCAACGACTTTGGCGCTAAAGATCTCATTGATCTGCTGCACTTCGCCGCGCTTGGGCGGTGGACAATTCACCCGAACCAGGATTAATTCACGACCGATATAATAATTTTTGGTCACGTCGACGACGCGAATCACATCAATTAATTTGTTGAGCTGCTTATTGACCTGTTCGATGATGATATCGTCGCCGCGCACGACCAGCGTCATTCGCGATACTTCCTCAGATTCGGCGTTGGCCACAGAAAGGCTTTCAATATTAAAACCGCGGGCGCTGAACAAGCCGGCAATGCGCGCCAGCACGCCCGAATTGTTCTCGACCTCCAAAGTGATAATGTGTCTCATTAAGCCATTCCCCTTATCATTTCATTGAGTGAGGCTCCTGCCGGAACCATGGGATATACATTTTCTTCTTCGCTGATGATGAACTCAACGATCACGGGCCCATCGGTGCTGAACGCTTTTTCCAAAGTCGGACGCACCTCTTCCGGTTTATCAGCCCAGAAACCGGCGGCGCCATAGGCTTCAGCCAATTTGACAAAATTTGGTACATAATGGCTGGGACAAGAGGTGCCGCTGCCGTCGCATTGAGGCGGGCATTTGACGTCGCGAAGCAGACACGTATTTGAAAATCGCTTGCCGTAAAACATGCCCTGCCATTGGCGCACCATTCCCAGAGAATGGTTGTTGAGAATGATGATTTTGACCGGAATTTGATAAAGAACTGCCGTCGCCAATTCCTGAATGTTCATCTGAATACTGCCGTCACCGGCAATATCGATCACCAGCTTGTCCGGCCGGGCAACCTGTGCGCCGATGGCAGCCGGAAAACCATATCCCATGGTCCCCAGACCGCCCGACGAAATCAGAGTGCGGGGTTCAAGAAAGCCATAATACTGGGCAGTCCACATCTGATGCTGACCAACCTCGGTGGCGATGATGGCCCGATGTTTGGCCAAATCAGCAACTTGTTGAATGACAAACTGCGGCTGAATCTTGCCGTTTTGCCGATATTCGAGGGGATGATTTTTTTTCCACTCGGCGATCTGCGCCATCCATTCCGGATGGGTTTTAGGCTCGACCAAAAGATTCAAATCTGTGAGCACGCTTTTCACATCGCCGACGACAGGCAGTTTGACCTGCACATTTTTGCGTATGGTCGTCGGATCGATGTCGATGTGAACGATCTCCGCTTTCGGTGCGAATTTGTCCACTTTGCCGGTGACGCGATCATCAAAGCGGGCGCCGACGGCGATCAGCAGATCGCATTCCTGTATGGCATAGTTTGCATATTCAGTTCCGTGCATGCCCAGCATTTTCAAGGCATGAACATCATCTTCAGGGAACACCCCCAGTCCCATCAGAGTCGTTGTCACCGGGATATCGCACTTGGCAGACAATTCGCGCAGTTCGGCTGAAGCGCTGCTTGCGATGACCCCGCCACCGGCATACAGCACCGGCCTTTTGGCCTTTTTGATTTCTTCGGCTACTTTTTTGATCTGCTGAGGATGGCCGTTGATCGTCGGCTTGTAGCTTCGGATGTCCACCTTTTCGGGATAAGGAACTTTGGTTATGGCCTGTTGAATATTTTTGGGGACGTCGACAACGACTGGACCGGGACGGCCTGTTCGGGCGATGTAAAAGGCCGACTTGAGAATGCGCGGAAGATCATCTACCGACTGCACCAAAAAGTTGTACTTGGTGATCGAGCGGGTGATGCCGACGACGTCCGCTTCCTGAAAGGCGTCGTTGCCGATGAGATGCGACGGCACTTGTCCGGTGATGGCCACGATGGGAATCGAGTCCATGTAGGCCGTGGCCAATCCGGTGATTAAATTGGTGGCGCCGGGACCTGATGTGGCAATACAGACTCCCACTTGGCCGGATGCGCGTGCATAGCCGTCTGCGGCATGAATCGCTCCTTGTTCGTGACGGGTCAGAAAAAAGGGGATGTTTTCATGATACAATTTATCAAAAACATCGATGATCT
>RPQV01000116.1 GCA_003818595.1 Calditrichota bacterium | reverse complement strand
TGCGTCGGCATGTATGATTTTCAGATTGTTGATGATGTCAATATCGCATTGAATATCTTCGGCAAACCAATGGATGATCGACGACGAGCCTGGTGCGCCTGATTTAAAACAACCGGCACCTTCAAGTTTTCATCAACCGACGCGGATTAAATGTGGCACATTTTCTGCTTTTTAATATAAAAAATGATTGAACACGTCCGAGAAATCCAATGCGCGTAATGATTCCGTCACTGCTGCTGATCGCTTTTTTGTGTTCTTGTAGCAGGAAACAACCCCTCTCTCACTCTAATACAGATTCGTTCAATGCCGCAGTCGATACCACACTCCTTGTCGGCACATCAACACACATTTCTCAACCCCCCAACGCCCCAAAGAACATGGAAATTGACTATGAGTGGGAGACGAATGAGGGGACTATCATGGCTGATGAGTCCGGTGCAAAATATACCGCCCCCCTGCATCCCTGCATCGCCTCCATTGATATGAGGGCCTTCTTACAGGACTCGATGATTTACCATTATTCCACCAAATTCCTCATCCACAAGCAGTTCGTCATCCTGAAGGCCGATGATATTATCTATGATAAAAAGACTATTCTGCCGGAGCGATGGTTTAAATTCATCCAGTTGATTCAATCTCGACACGCTAAAGCTGCTTTGGGGATCATCGGCCATTATCTGGATAAAGGCGACGCTACCTATTGTCGATTGCTCAAGGAACTCGATGCTTCCTCCACCTTTGAACTCTGGAATCACGGCTATACCCACTCTGTCGGCGGTTCAGCTTTGGTGAATCCGGAATTGCCTTCTGAATTCTATTTGACTTCGCTCGAGGAACAGATAATGCATTTATATAAAACGCAGGATCTCGCCCGGCAAAAATTGGACATCAATCTCCATACGTTCGGTGCGCCGGGCAATGCAATTGATCAAAATACTACCTTTACCGTTGAGAGTTGTCCGGATATTTGGGTATGGTTTTTCGGCGATCCCAAGTCCAACACCGTTGTCTTAAAACGAGGCGGTGAAATTGAATTTCCAACGCCCAATGCCAATTTCGAAGAGTTTTCTAAACGATACGATCCGAACCGAAATTGCTATGTTTATCAAATCCATCCCAATAAATGGGATGATCAGCAATTTTCAGAATTTACCAGAATCTTGGATTTCTTATTGGAACAGCAGGTGACATTCATCAATCCCGCAGAGTATTATATGGTCATCAAAAAGCGGAACGACCTTATAATCGAGGAAGTGATAACCGGATATTGACGGGCTGTACGATTTCTCCTTTCTACCCATCATAACTGAATATCAATCCTTCTTCATCGGCGTCAATTTTGACGTCTCCCCCTCTCTGCAGTTTCCCGAAAAGCATTTCATCCGCCAGCTTGGCCTTGACAGTTTCCTGAATGACTCTTCCCAGCGGACGTGCACCATAGAGAGGATCATACCCCTTTTGCGCCAGATAGCGGCAGGCGTTTGCACTCATCTCTATCCTGATCTTTTTGTCTTCAATCTGTTCCTGCAATTCCTGCATGAATTTCTGCACAATCTTTTCAACCAGTTCCTGAGTGAGCTGATTAAAATGGACGACAGCATCCAATCGATTGCGAAATTCCGGGCTGAAATGTCGTTCGACTGCCTGACTGTTCCTCTTCTGCGTGGCGTCCCCAAATCCGATCGTCCTGCTGCTCAGATCACGGCTGCCGACATTTGAAGTCATGATCAGAATGATATTGCGAAAATCGGCTTTGCGGCCGGTGTTATCAGTCAAGGTTCCATGATCCATGACCTGTAACAGAATATTGAACAAATCCTCATGTGCCTTTTCAATTTCATCCAGCAGGAGAACGCCGTAGGGAAATTTTCGGATCGCATCTGTAAGCAAGCCTCCCTGATCAAATCCAACATATCCGGGTGGAGCGCCGATCAGTCGCGATACAGTATGCTTTTCCATGTATTCGCTCATATCATATCGTTCAAAATGCACACCCAGGAAATGAGCCAATTGACGCGCGACTTCAGTTTTACCGACGCCTGTTGGCCCGGTGAAAAGAAAATTACCGATGGGTCTCTCCGGAGAGGCTAATCCGGCACGAGATCGTTTAATGGCTGAAACCAATATTTCAATTGCCTGATCCTGGCCGAATATTTTGCTTTTCAGCTTCGTTTCCAATACCTGCAACTGATCTCGTTCAGATAAACTCGTCTTTTGAGCAGGGATTTGAGCGATGCGTGATATAATTCTCTCGACATCGACCACTGCGACCGTTCTGCGCTTTTTCTGCTTCGGAAGCAATCGAAACGAAGCACCGGCCTCATCAATCACATCAATCGCTTTATCCGGCAAATAGCGATCATTGATATACTTGGCCGACAACTCCGCCGCGGCATAAAGCGCCTTTTTGGTGTAACGAACACCATGGAATTCTTCATAGCGTGAACTCAACCCATTGAGAATCTGGAAGGTTTCCTCAATGGAAGGCTCGCGAATTTCAATTTTCTGAAAACGGCGTGAAAAGGCATGATCCTTTTCAAAATGATTTTTATATTCATCAAATGTGGTTGATCCAATGCATCGCAATTCGCCGGATGCAAGGAGCGGTTTCAAAATATTCGCGGCATCCATGGAACTGCCGGTGGTTGATCCGGCGCCGACAATGGTGTGAATCTCATCGATGAACAACACTGCATGATCCCGCGTCAACAGTTCGTTGATCACCGCTTTCAATCGGCCTTCAAAATCACCGCGGAACTTGGTTCCGGCGAGCAAAGCGCCTAAATCGAGGGTAAATATTTCAACATCTTTCAGTAAATCCGGCACTTCTCCTGCGAAAATCCGCAATGCCAAACCTTCCGTGACTGCGGTTTTGCCGACGCCGGATTCACCGACAAATATCGGATTATTTTTCGTGCGCCGACAGAGGACATGCATTGCGCGTTCAATTTCATTCCGTCTGCCAATGAGAGGATCGATCTTCCCGGACATGGCCTTTTGCTGAAGACTGACGGTAAATTTGGCCAGCGCACTGCTTTTTTTAACCGATGATCGTTGCTGTTCATCATCCAGATCAGAATATTCAGAGGTTGCTCCATCTTCATCGATTTCATGTGAAATATAATCCAATACTTCCAGTCGGCTGATGCCCTCAAAAGCCAAATAATAGGCGGCATGTGAATTTGGTTCTTCAAAAATAGAGACAATGACATCTCCAAAATCAACCACTTTGCCTTCAGCGTTCCGAACATGAATGACGGCACGTTGAATCACCCGCTGCAAGGCAGGTGATTGTTGCGGCAGAACCTTGACATGAGCCGGTATAGCGGGCAGCTTTTCCCTGAAAAAGCTCTCCAGATTTTCACGCAAACTTGCCAAATCGCCGCCGCAGGCTTGAATGATTTCGGCGCCTTTTTCTGCCCGGCAAAAGGCAAAAAGGAGATGTTCGACCGTCACAAATTCATGCCGTCGTTTTATGGCTTCCTGTACTGCGTCCTGTAGAGACAGTTGCAGATCAGTCGTCAGGATCATCAGGCTTCCTCCATAGTACACTTTAAGGGGAACTCGTTTTTGCGCGCCAGTTGAAGGACTTGAATGACCTTACCTTCAGCAATGTCGAAAGGATAGATTCCGCATAATCCGATTCCTTCGCGATGTACTTTGATCATAATATATTGCGCCTCTTCGTGACTCTTGTAAAAGACGGTTTCCAAAACCATCACCACAAAATCCATCGTGGTATAATGATCATTATGTAAAAGCACTTTATAGAGTTTAGGCTCATCAATCAGGACTTGATCGTCGAGCAATGTCTCGTCTTGTATTTGAGAATATTCTTTCGCCATCTGTCAGGTTGTTAAAATCGCTTTATATTTCAGCTTTTGGTCATCTTGTCAAATAACGCTTTCTGCGCCTTCATGGCAGCCACTCGATCTTCCGGTTCTGTACGTCCTTCAAGCAGAATATATCCGTTGTACTGAATATCGGCAAAATGATCAAATAGTTCCTGATAGGGGTACTCGGCATCGTCCAACTCGCGCACATGCACTGTGGCGCCGAACCATTTTTTCAATAAATCAAAATTATGTGCGAGTCCGGGAGGAGTTAGATCCTCGGCATTTGAGTTCCAACAGATTTTTACATTGGGTTCAGTGATCTGATCGAAAATCTCTTTCATATTGGTCGGCAGCTGAGTCAGACGTCCGTGCACTTCGACCCGTATCTCTTGACCATAATCCTGAGCGTATTTGCCGATTATGTTAAGCGACGATGCAATTTGGGCGATGGTTTTTTCAGCAGCCATTCCATCCGGCAGATCATTCGGCTTGACCTTGACGCCCGATGCACCAATGTCCGCACAAAGGCGAATTAATTCATACGTACCCTCGATTTGTCGTTTCAATTCTCCGGCATCCGGAGAGTGATATTCCTGATTCGAGCCGTAGCCGACGCAGACCACTGGACTGTCAGCAAATCTTTCCTTAACCTTCCGGCGTTGAAGTGATGTCAGAATCGGTTCGACGCCATGCGCATGCTGCGTCCTCAGTTCAACGGCCTCGAATCCGGCAATTTCACAGTTTCGAATCAATGTTTCCAAATCCCAGTCCTGTCCCCATAGATAAGTGACCAGACCAAACTTCATTTCAGAGTGTGCAGGGTTTGGATTACGAGTCACATCGTGGAATGGCTGTCCTGCTGCTCCAGCACTCACACCAGCAAGAAGACTCGCTTTAATGAAATCTCGCCTTGTCATTGAATAGAGACTCATCATCATGGCTCCTTCATACTAAATTAGGGTCGAATTCGATAACGTTTCATCTTTTGATATAAGGTTTTGCGATCAATTTCCAATATCCTCGCCGTTTGACTGATATTGTTTTGAGTCAATGCGAGAATTTTATCAATATGCTTTTTCTCGGCAGCCGCTAATGACAGCTGGTTATCCTGATGGTCGATGAAATGGCGTACATTCTGAGGTAATGATTCAGGATAAATCCTGGATTTTTCTTCGATGACCAGGGCTCGTTCTATGACATTTTGCAGTTCTCGAATATTCCCCGGCCAGGAATAATTCGTCAATAATTCCATTGCGGATTCAGACACACCCTCGACCACACTTGACCGTCGCTTTTTAGCGAACTGGGTGATGAAATGGTGAATCAATAAAGGAATGTCTTCTTTACGCTCCCGTAAGGGCGGCAAATGAATCGGTATAACGCTGAGCCGATAATATAAATCGTCACGGAACTTTCCCTGATCCACCGCCTGCTGCAGATCCAGATTGGTCGCAGCGATGACGCGAACATCTACTTGAATCGTCTGCGTCCCTCCCACCCTGCGAAACTCTTTTTCCTGAATTGCGCGGAGAATTTTCGATTGCACATTCAGAGAAATATTGCCGATTTCATCAAAGAAAAAAGTACCACCGTGGGCGAGCTCGAAGGCGCCGTGCTTTGTGGCCGTCGCTCCAGTAAAAGATCCTTTCACATGTCCGAACAGCTCACTCTCAAAAAGGCTTTCCACCAAGGTGCTGCAGTCCATGGTGAAAAACGGCTTTTCACTGCGTCGGCTGCTGAGATGAATTGCCTTGGCGACCAGTTCCTTGCCGGTTCCACTTTCACCCATGATCAGTACCGTGCTTTCGGTAGGGGCGATTTTACGGATTATTTCAAAAATGGAGTGTATTTTCCGGCTTTTTCCGATGATATTGAGAGACGTTCCTTCAAATGTCATCGATGAAAGCTGATCCGTGGAACGGGCTGAGAGTTGATCTCTCTGTTTTATTTTATCGACAAGCGCGAGCAGCTTATCCGTTGGCGTGGGTTTGTTGATATAATCTGAAGCGCCAAGTTTGATTGCCTCGACCGCAGTTTCAATACTGGCAAAAGCCGTAACGAGAACAATATGACTCTGCGGGCTGATTCGCAGGGCTTTATTTAAAAACTCAATGCCGTCCATATCAGGCATGTGAACATCCGCAAAAACAATAAAATAGTTGCCGTCGCGCAGGTGATCCAACCCTCGGACACCGTTCGAGGCGACAGTGACGTCATATCCGTTTTCAGTCAGAATCAGACTGAGCGTATGACGATACATCTCATCATCATCAACGATGAGAATTGTATGGATTTCATTCAAAAGCAGGCTCCCAAATAAGTCTTAAATTTAATCATCATTAACTTTATTCGCCACACTTTTCTCATGCACTGAATGTCAATATTTCTTGACATTCAGAAACAGAATAGCTATACTTTCAACAACAAAAGCTAAAATTCAAGGAGTTACTCATGACAAAGCGCCGTGATTTTTTCAAATATACTGCCGCTGCTGCAGTCGTCGGTTCGATTCATGCCCTTCCCAAAATCGTTTTCTCCGACGAAATGCCGCTGACGTTGGGTATGGCTTCCTACACTTTGCGCAAGTTTTCTCTACCAGATTGTTTGAAAATGACAGCTCGCCTGGGATTAAATAAAATCGCCTTTAAAAGTTTTCACCTGCCTTTGGAATCATCTCGCGATGAGATTCTGGCTGCGGTGAAAATGGTGAAAGAGGCTGGTTTGGATCTCTATGGAGCCGGTGTCATTTATATGCAGAATGAAAAACAGGTTGATCAGGCTTTTGCATACTGTCAGGCCGCAGGCGTACAGGTAATGATTGGAGTGCCGAATCATGAACTCCTCGACCTGGTCGAAGAAAAAGCCAAGTCGTTCGACTTGATTGTCGCGATTCACAACCATGGCCCAGGTGATGCTCTCTATCCAAGCCCGGAGAGCGTTTATCGCTTGATTGAGCATCGGGATCGAAGATTGGGACTCTGCCTGGATGTCGGCCACACTCAGCGCATTCAATTGGATCCCGCAGTTGAATTTGAAAAATACCATGACCGCATTTATGACCTGCATATCAAAGACGTCTCCGAGTCCTCGCCTGCGGGGAACACCGTAGAAATCGGGAGAGGTGTCATCGATATTCCCAAACTGATCCGCGTTCTGATAAAGTATCATTATCAGGGCATTGTTTCGCTCGAATATGAAAAAGATGAAGATGATCCGCTTCCGGGTGCGGCAGAATCCATTGGTTACCTGCGTGGAGTTCTCCGAAATATGTGATGCAGACAATGCGATGCGAAAGGATTTGTGATGAAACCATTCCCGATTATCTTGTTATGTGGAGTTCTTGTGACCATCTCCTGCACCTCGAAACAGAATAAGACGATGAAATTTAACGCCGCACCAGAACCGATGAAGCTGATAACTGTGGATCCAGGCCACTTTCACGCGGCATTGGTCCAAAAAGCAATGTATCCGCAGTTATCGCCTGATGTGTATGTCTATGCCCCGGAAGGACCTGATGTATTGGAACATCTCAACCGTATCGATGCCTACAACGCACGCTCCGACTCGCCGACTTTTTGGAAGGAAATCGTTTATCTGGGACAGGATTTTCTCCAGAAAATGATTGCGGAAAAACGCGGCGATGTGATGATGGTGTCCGGTAACAATCGTCGAAAGATTGGATATATTCAGGCGGCTGTCTCAGCCGGAATTCACGTTCTCGCCGATAAACCGATGTGCATTGATCAGGCGGGATTCGAAGCTTTACAACAGGCTTTTACCAGCGCACAGCAGAACGGCGTTCTCGTGTACGATATCATGACCGAACGTTATGAGATCACCACCATTCTGCAGAAAAAACTCGCCGCTTCACCAAAAGTTTTTGGCAGGCTCCTTTCCGGGACAATGGATGATCCCGCAGTCACCAAGGAGAGTGTTCATCATCTGTTTAAATACGTTTCCGGCAAGCCGCTCAAGAGACCGGCATGGTTTTTTGATACCACCCAGCAGGGTGAAGGCATTGTCGATGTATCGACTCATCTGGTTGACCTCATTCAGTGGGAATGCTTTCCGGAACAGATCATTGATTATCAACAGGACATTCAATTGTTCAGCGCCAAACGGTGGCCGACACAAATGACCCTGGAGCAATTCAACAAAGTTACACAATTAGTGGAATTCCCCGATTTTTTGCAGCCCAATGTCTCTGATCATCTTCTTTCTGTGTACTGCAACGGTGAATTCAACTATACCATCAAAGGCATTCACGCCAAGGTGTCTGTGGTTTGGAATTTTGAGGCGCCGGAAGGGACCGGAGACACTCACTATTCCATCATGCGGGGATCAAACTCAAGCCTGATCATTAAGCAGGGCCGCGAGCAGAATTATCGGCCGGAACTTTATATTATGCCGTCGAAAGAAGATCGTACCTTTGAACGTTCTCTGAATGCCGCGGTTCAACTGATTTCCAAGGAATTTCCCGGACTCGCCCTGATCAAATGTGCAGAGGGTTGGCAAATTGGTATACCTGATCAGTACCGTGTCAACCATGAGGCTCATTTTGCGCAGGTAACGGAAAAATATCTGGGATTTTTAAAAGCGGGAGAATTGCCTGCCTGGGAGGTGCCTAATATGATTGCAAAATATTATACCACCACTGCAGCGCTCACGATGGCTAAAGGGGATCGTTAAGTTCGAATCAGGGCTTGACGTGTAACAACGCAAGCCCTGATTTTATCACAGAATGCTAAAAATCGTTGGATTTAATGATCATTTTTCTGATGCGGTTGCTTTCGAGGATGTACGTTATTCCTGATTGATAATACCACTCGTTGCCGTTTTTCTGACTGGGTTCTCCCACAGCTTTGATCAATTCGTTAGAGGTATTGCCAATACCGATCAATTCCTGAGTCATGCCGTCATAAGGTTCAAAAACCTCAATATAACCCACTTTGCCGCTGCCATACAAGATCATCGAATTATTCTTGACTGCAAAATGCATTCCCAGTTCATCATAGGTAAAAT